>NZ_QTZH01000044.1:0-21828 GCF_003462585.1 Ruminococcus sp. OM04-4AA
TAGATTCATAGTTTCGAATCCATTGTTGGACAGATGCAAGACTTACATCAAACATATCGGCAATTCGCCGTTGGCTTTCTTTTCCATCCAGATATAGATTTACAGCATATGTCTTATCCTCAACAGATACTTTTCTTTTAGACATAAAATATGCTCCCTCCTAAGTGACAAGTTTTTATTATTTCACTTGTCTACCTAGAAGGGAGCATATCACCTTTCATCAGAAAAGATTATTATTGTGTTTATAAATCAAGTTTTTTCTTCAATTCTTCACGAATCTCATATGCGCTGAATCTCATTGGAATTTCGTAAGTCTCATCTTTACTGTGCTGTGGATCCCATACCTGTGCATAGAATGGGTTCTTTCTTGCAATCTTTGGATAAGCCCAACTCTTCTTCATACATTCTGGACACCAGTGTCCTCCCTGAAGAGCCGCATTTACAGATAAATCAAATTCATGTCCAAATGCACATTTCCATTTTACAGGAGTATAGATATCTTCGATTTCTCCGCCAAGATACTCGCCTCCTCTGAATTCTGCCGCTTTCTGCAGATCTTCAGCTGTCAGATTCTCAAGATCTTTGCTTTCATCATATCCGTGATCAAGGAATGTTTCTTCTTCGCTTGGACGATGAAGTTCGAATTTTGTTCCGATCAATTTGTGTTTTTCTTCCAAAGATCCGTAGAATGCCTGAATCCATTCGGTTTTATTATTTTCTTCTGCCCATCTTGGTCCCATTTCTTTTGAAGCTATCGCTTTATTTTTTTCCTTTAACTGCTCAATATTCGGAAGCATTGCCGCAACCATTGGGTTCTTGAAGAGACGTCTTGCTGTGTTTTCAACTTTTTCCCAATACTCTTTTCCGGAAATGCAGCGGAAGTGGAGATAATTTTCCAAAACATCTGCATCTGTATAGTACTGTCCATGGAAGTTAAATCTTGCCATCTGCTGTGGTTCATAAATATCTTCAAAATTATAACCCATCGGATTCAGATTAAGATTCATGAATTCCCATGTAGTCTTACGGAATTCTTTTCCACTACTTAAGTTATATGCTTTTCTCCAGAAGCTTTCATCTACCCAGTCTTCACATAAGTTTGCCATACAGATACCAGACTCAATCTGTGTGCTCCACTCCAATACATTGTTCGGTGGCTGATGGAACATGATTGGTTCCTGAGCTGCCGTCTCTGCACTTGGATGCTGACCAGTCTGGCGAATGGATACCCAGTATTTTAATCCGCAATCATACAATGCTGCCTCAGTAAATACTTTTGACAATGCATAGTAATCGTGAATAGACGGGTTCATCGGATCTCCAACTCTACCAAAATGTACCGGTTCCAGTCTACTTCCTGTCATAGCAACTGTTCCGACATATGCCAAATGAACTTTATCCGGATCTGGCTGCTCTTTAATTGCTTTTATGATATTTAATGTTGATCCGATATTTGTATACAATGTCTCTTCCGGATATTTATCCGCTGCCGGAGATACCATTGCGCCAATATGTAATACATAATCACAACCATCTACGCATTTTTTGATTGTGTCGTAATCTGACATGTCTCCCCATACAACTTCAAGTGCAGGACACATATGTTTCTTTGCAAATACACGATTCTTATCGGATGGTCTGAGCAGCGCACGTACTTTGAATCTGTTTGGTCTTGCCAGCAACTGTTTCAGTGTCTGGCCTCCCATCATTCCGCTCGCACCTGTTATGAAAACAAGTTTTTTCGGTTTTGATACATCTCTGTGCACATCTTCACGGTCAAATGTAAGTGCTGCATCCATTGCTTCTCTGGTTGCATTAATTGCACGTCTTGCCATTGCTGCATCACCGATCTCAAAGTAGCCGATTCCGTTTTTATAACATGTCTCTGCAAGAGCACTTCCGTCACGTTTCTTAGCACCGATTGCAAGTACTGCCGTATCACATGGGAATTCAACTTTTTCTCCGTCTTTTTCGCCGATCACAACATTGTCACCGATTTCAGTTACTTTTACGGATGTAACCGGGATAATGCCGGATTTCTGGATTTCTTCACCCATACATATTTTTCTTGTTGTTCCCATATCAGAACAGATATCCGGAAGCATTTCGAGAACGCTTACTTTCGCTCCCTTTTCTGCCAGATATTCTGCTGTTTCCATGCCGACCATACCGCCACCGATCACAACAACATTTCCTGTAGCTTCTGCTTTACCGTCTAATACATCATGAGAATCTTTTACAAATGCCTTATCTACGCCCGGAATCGGAGGAATGATTGACTCTGCACCGATTGCGTTCATAACAGTATGAGGTTTGATTTCTTCAATCATTTCCGGTGTAACTTTTGTATTCATACGAATATCAACGCCCAGTCGTTCCGCCTTCTTAGCCATTGAGATTGCCGCCGCTTTCATTTCTTTCTTACGCGGTGCCTCACCTGCTGTTAAGAACTGACCACCAAGTGTGTCTGTCGCTTCGCAGAGAATCGGATCATGTCCTCTCTTCTTCAGGATAATTGCAGCTTCCAGTCCTGCAATACCTCCGCCGGCTACAAGTACTGTCTCTTGTTTTTCTGTCGGATAGATCTCACATTCTTTTTCACGTCCAAGTGCCGGATTACGAAGACATGTAATACATTCCATATCCATATTTTCAAATCCGTCATAACATCCCTGATTACAGCCAACACAGTAATCGATATCATCTGTTTCTCCTGCTTCTGCCTTCTTACAGAAGTCTGGATCTGCAAGCTGTGCACGTCCCATAACAACCATGTCAACTTTATCTTCTTCCAGTATCTTTTCTGCAAGTTCAGGTGTATTGATTCGTCCAACTCCAATTGTCAGCATTCCTGTTGCTTCACGGATTTTAGCTGCATTGTCAACATTGAATCCCTGTGGAAGATCTACAGGAGGAACTTCGAATTTCAATCCATTTGACAAAATATTTCCTCTGGAAACATCCAGAACGTCAACACCTGCTTCCTGTGCAAGTTTACAGAATTTGATTACTTCTTCGATTGTAAGTCCACCTTCAAGATAATCATCATGTGCATCGATTCTCATTAACAATGGCATACCCTCCGGCATATTAGCACGGATTGCACGAATACACTCTAATGGGAATTTTGCACGGTTTTCAAAAGATCCGCCATACTCATCTGTTCGTCTGTTAATTCCACCGGACAAGAAAGAGTGTGGCAGGTAGGTATGTGCACAATGGAATTCAATACAGTCATATCCTGCCTGAACTGCGCGGTTTGCAGCCTTTCCATAAGCATCTACTACAACCGGAATCAATTCTTTAGGCATTCCCGGAATTGTGATTTCTGCACTGATCGGCATATCACTTGGGATAATAATCTGCGCTGCACGGTCAGAAGAAACTGCCAGAGCTCCAAGCCACAACTGAACGCCGGCCTTACCACCTTCTGCATGAATTGCATCTGTTAATCTTTTCATACCCGGAATATACTCGTCTTCACTAAGGGATAAGAAACGTTTTGGTGCTGCTGGTGTGTAAACACTTGTAACTTCGACAATGTTTAATCCGCTTCCACCTTTTACACGAGCCACATGATAATCGATCAGTTTGTCTGTAACTTCACTTCCATCACCTGAAAATTTCGTTCCCATAGCAGGAAGAATAATACGGTTCTTTAATTCCATATCTTTTATTTTTATAGGACTAAATAACTTCTCAAACACAAAAATCAACCTCCTTTTTCTTATTTTATTTTCCAAGAATGCTCCATCATTCTTGCTACGAGTTTTGCGTTACCTATAGTTTACACTGTACAGATGAATGAACGTCAATGACACATTATTGCCAAACTTCATGCCCTACTTTTTACTTTTTTCCAAACTACATTAGTTAAAATCCCCATGAGAAATCTTTTATCGGAAAACAGGGCCATTTCCTCTGTACAGTTGACTGTACGCTTTAGAATAAGTATACTGAAATTATACAGATAACGTGACAAGGAGGATACGTTATGAGAATGCAGGAAATCTGTAAAATCAGCGGATTTACAAAAAGAAATATTCACTATTATATTAAGGAAGGATTACTTTCTCCTGCTTCTGATGTTCAGAACGGTTATTATGATTTTTCAGAGGAAGAAGTGAAGCGACTATCTTTAATACGTCTGTTTCGTAATGCCGGCCTTTCTATTTCCGTGATCCGATCTATTATGAATACGCCTGACAGCACCGGACTATATTTAAATCAGCATATCAAAGAGCTCCATAAAGAAAAGGAACGTTTAGAAGGAATTTTATCTGCTATGAATGATCTTTTCGAACGCCTTCCGGTTAACACAGATATTGATAAACTATATGCCTTAGGAACTCAGATCCATATTCCTGAAATATGCTCTTATCCGGAAAGTGATTCTTTTGATGCAAATGATAAGCTTCAGGTTAACCGGATTTTGTGGGTTCATTTCCTTCCCGAACCACCGTTGACCGAGTACCAGGAATTTTTGTGGCAGAAATTAAATCATCTTACAAACATTCAGTATAATGAAAACTGTCGCAAGATTCGTCAGTTTCTTCATACACTTGACATTACTGACATTGACAGACTTTTCAAAAAAAAAGACAAGCATATCAACTATGTAGCATCTTTAGATCACGACGGCTGTTTGCAATATGCCGAAGAAATGAAAAACAGAATCCGTGCGTTTATGAAAAATAAAGAAAATATTGATGCCTGGAAACGATATTACTCTCTGTATATTTATCCGGAAATCCAAATCTACGACAGTGAGATTTGTTCTATCATGTTAGAAATCAGTCCTCTTTTTGTTGATTATTGCACGAACATTCATCTCACCTGCGAAAGAGTCTACGTTTGGCTGCAACAGACTTTAGAAGGAAAAGCTCTTGAAAAACAGCTTCTTGATTTATTTGATGACAAAATTGATTTAATACACAGTCAGCACGGCGAGTTAGAACTTTTAGCAAATTTTCCACAATTAATCCTTGGAGCCGACTGGTAGATACAACTACCGTTAAAAAATGGTTAGATAAAAAAATTTGATTTTATCATAAAATCGCCACTCACATTGTACTGTAAAAAAATATTACACCAAAAGAAGCATCATCTCGGTGCTTCTTTTCTTTATGTAAATATGCTATAATACATTAATACGTTCGTGTACAAAAGTATACGTGCTTTTACAGGAGGAAAACACACATGGGAAAACATGAAAAAGAACGTGATGGATTCAAAAGCCGGACTGGATTTATCCTTGCCTGCATCGGATCTGCCGTCGGCATGGGAAATATCTGGAGATTCCCTTACATGGTATCAGACTGGGGTGGTATGACCTTTCTGATTCCTTATATTTTATTTGTAATATTGATTGCTTCTACAGGAGTAATTGAGGAAATGGCACTGGGACGCGCTGCCAAAGGTGGCCCGATCAAAGCCTTCGGTGTCTGCACAGAAATGCGAACTGACAATAAGAAAACAGGTGAACTGATCGGACTGCTTCCGGTTCTTGGCTCTCTCGCACTTGCGATCGGATACACAGTTGTTGTCGGATGGATTTTCAAGTATACCTTCCTTGCACTGACCGGACAGATTGCCGGCATGAAGCAGGATATGAACCAGATTGGCGGTATGTTCGACAGTACTGCTTCTGCTTTTGGTAATAACCTTTGGCTTGTAATCGCAGTTCTTGTAACTGCTGTGATCATGGCAATGGGGATTGCCGGTGGAATCGAGCGTGCCAACGGCGTAATGATGCCGTTATTGTTCGTACTGTTTCTTGGACTCGGGGTATATATTTTCTCCCTTCCTGGTTCATCTGCCGGATATCGTTACATCTTCACAATCAATCCAAAGGGACTTTTAGACCCAAGACTTTGGATCTATGCTTTTGGGCAGGCATTCTTCTCTCTGTCCATTGCCGGAAACGGAACTGTTATCTATGGTTCCTACTTAAAGGATTCTGAAGACCTTGTAAGTTCTGCAAAAAATGTTGCCATCTTCGATACAATCGCTGCCCTGCTCGCTGCTTTCGTGATCATTCCGGGAATGGCAGTCGGCGGTGCTGAATTATCTTCCGGTGGACCTGGACTGATGTTTATCTATCTGGTCAACGTATTCAACGGAATGCCTGGCGGCAAGATTGTAGGAATCATCTTCTACATCTGCGTACTTTTTGCCGGAATGAGCTCACTTGTAAATCTGTATGAAGCTCCGGTTGCTACATTACAGGAACGTTTCGGATTAAAGCGTGTCTCAGCTGTTGGGATTATTGCAACATTCGGCTGCTGTATCGCACTTCTCATCCAGGGAATTGTCTCCGGATGGATGGACGCAGTTTCTATCTATATCTGCCCACTTGGAGCAATGCTTGCAGCGATCATGTTCTTCTGGATCGCAGATAAAGAATTCGCACTGAAAGCTGTAAATACTGGACGTGAGAAAAAAATCGGAACTTGGTTCTTGCCACTTGGAAAATATGTCCTTGTTCCACTCGCACTTGTTGCACTGATTGCCGGAGCAGTGCTGGGCGGAATTGGATGATGAAACAATAATATTGAACTATAGGTGCGCAGCCTTTTTTATGCGTAACTGTTCAGAGCCCAATGTCATTTGATTAGCATTGCGTATCTTAAATGGTTAGATTTTCAATAAGTGGTCTAACCATTTTTTAAGGGTTGACAAACACAATAGAATGTACGTGTAGGCTGCAGAGAAAAAAGAAGTGTTTCATTTGAAAATAATAGACAATAGTACTGAATCTCAAATTTCAGTTGAAGAATTGGAGAAAACAGAAATTACCGACAAATCGGCAATGGATAATGACTCAGATATCGTAGCTTTGCTACGAGAAGAAAATTGAATTTGAAAAAAAATCAACAAATGCTGAAAAAAGAATCCTGCTCGCAGGATTCTTTTTCATAAAACAGTTCAAACTCATTTGCATCTAGCTATCTTTCTAGCTTTCTTTGAGTATTTTGTACTCCTTTTCAATACCTGAAATAAGTGTTTTCATTGTATACTCAAGGATCTCATTTCCGTATGCTGCGGATGATTCTCTGACTGGATGACGTCCTGCGATTCCGATCAGATTACTTTCATTTTCTTTCACCTGTCCAAAGTCTACCAACTCCGGACGTACAGCCATTACGATAGATGTTTCATTCGCTCCGGCATGGTCATTCTGATATTTCAACCGATCATCATCTGCATATGTCCAAGCAGTCAAAATACGCAGGCCATATTTTTCTGCTGCTTCTTCCTTTAGTTCCTGAAATGCATTTGTTGATGGACCATGTCCATGTCCGACTACGATACGTATACCTGCTCTGGACAGTTGGGCAAAGATACTGCGCAGATTGTCCTGAAACTGACCTTTTTCCATCCAATAGGCACTGCCTTTCATCTGCTGGACGCAATATGTATTCAGTGCGCCTTCGGTATTAATATCCATTCCATAAAACGCAGTCCCCCTGTCATAAAACACACGATCAGGTCCCATAAACAACATCGGAAGTACTACGCCGCCTACTTTTTCTGCCACTCGGACAAACAACTCTTTTGACTGGATTCCGTCAGCCCCAAGAGGCATATGTGGACCATGCCATTCCAATGTGCCAAGCGGGAGATAAGCAACCGGCATCTCCTGTATTCTCTGCACGCATTCTTCCGGAAGTAATTCCTCGTATAATACTTTTTTCATTCTAGTCTCCTTATCCTTTCACTGCTCCGGCGATTACTCCCTGTATGATCCATTTCTGGCAGATCATATAGAAAATTACAATTGGTATGATTGCCAGTACTAGCATGGACATCATAAGTCCAAGGTCAATTGATCCATATCCACCTCTGAGATATTGGATTGCCACAGAAATTGTTTTATATTCAGAACCAATTACAAGATATGGAAGCAGATAATCGTTCCAGATCCACATGGCATTCAGAATTGCGACTGTCATAATGATCGGGCGTATCACAGGAAACACAATTTTAAAGTAAATTTGCATAATAGAACATCCATCAATCATCGCTGCCTCTTCCAGAGAAACTGGAATTGATTTAATGAAACCGGTAAACATAAATACAGACAATCCAGCACCAAATCCGACATAAATAAATATGATACCAATCAGATTGTCCAAATTAAACATATTTGATACTTTAACAAGCGTAAACATTACCATCTGGAATGGTACGATCATAGCAAAAGCAAACAGATAGTACATTACTTTAGTAAAACGACTTTTTACACGTATCAGATACCATGCTGTCATTGAAGTCAGGACAACAATAAGAAACACAGAGGCTACAGTTATAAATAAAGTAATAAAAAATGCCTGCAAAAATCCGGTCTTGATCATTCCTTCTCCATAATTCGCCAAACCTACAAAAGAGTCGGCATTAGGAAACGCAAACGGCGTACTGTTAATAAACAGTTTGCTCTTAAACGAATTCATAAATACAATCACAATCGGAGCGATAAATAAAACCGAGATTACAGTAAGAATTAAGATCAGTATGATTTTACTCTTCTTATTTTTCATTAGTTTTCAACCTCCTTACGCCGAGTAATAATAAGCTGCGTCACTGAAATTGTAGCAACAATCAGTAAAAACATCACTGCTTTGGCCTGTCCGACTCCCTCATAACCCATTCTGTTGTAGAATGAATTATAGATATCCAGTGCAACCAGAGAAGTCGATTTTCCCGGAAGTCCCGCGGTCAGAGCAAGGTTTAAGTCAAACATTTTAAATGCATTTGTTGTTGTCATAAATAAGCAGATTGTAATTGCAGGCATGATCAGAGGCAGAATAATCTTTCTAATCATCTGTCCTCGCGTTACACCATCAATAAGTGCTGCTTCTTTTATTTCCTCTGAAATATTCTGGATAGCTGCAATGTAAATAACCATCATATATCCGATCATCTGCCAGTTCATAGCAAGCACCATTCCCCAGAATCCATATGTCGCATCTGCAGTAAGCGTTGTTTTGAAAAAAGAAAGAAATCCATTAATAATTAACTGCCAGATATAACCAAGCACAATTCCGCCCAGAAGGTTCGGCATAAATATAACTGTTCGGAAAATATTTGTTCCACGGAGCTTTCTGGACAACACATATGCCAGCATAAAGGCAATTAAGTTAATCGTCACAAGATTAACAAGTACAAATTTAACAGTAAACAGGAGAGATGCAAGGAAATCTTTATCCCGGAATGCCACAATATAATTGCTCAGCCCAATCCACTGGGCATCTGTAACTGTTGTAAATTTAGTGAATGAAAGATAAATTCCCAGTACAAATGGAATAATAAATGCAATAATAAATGCGATCAGCGTTGGTAACATTAATATCGCAAATCTCTTTTTAAAAGCTTTTTCCATCTTCTATACAGCCTCCCTTTTCGTACACAGGGCAGAAACATTTTTGTCTCTGCCCCATAAATTTTGTTGCTTTTCACGCATTGCACAAACAGCAACGGATTTTACCGCTGCTTTGCATTCCAAAGCAGCGAAATCTGCTACATTCACTGTATCATGCGGCATTTTCCGTTCGGAAAACGCCAGCCTATAAACTCTACTATTGTGCAAGCAGAGCTTTTTCTGATGCCCAGCAATCAGTTGTCTGCTTAACTACATCATCCCATGTCATATTTCCTTGCGCATATTCAAGAAGATAGCTTCCAAGCTGGTTTTTAAATTCCTGGCTCGGGAAGGTTGTAAAGTCCCAGGTAATAGAATATAAAGAATCATCGTTCATATAACTAAGCATATCCTGTACGAGCGGATTATCGGGTCTTTCATCCTCATCAAAGGTGGAGAATGGCGGGATCATTCCAAGGATTCCATTGCAGTAAGCTTTTCCACTCTCGCTGTTAAACAGCCATTCCAAGAACTTCTCAGATGCTTTCTGGTCAGCTTCAGAAACCTTATTGTTGATACAGATATAGTTTTCTGTTCCGACACAAAGTCCCTGTTTTTCTTCGCCTTCTACTCCTGTATAGATTGGAAGGAACTTAATATCTTCCTCTTTTACCACGTTTCCATCCAGGTCATAGATCATTGCCCAGCCCCAGTTTCCGTTTTGGATCATAGCTACATTTCCAGTTGCAAATTCTGCCATGGATTCCTCGACATTTTTAGATCCAACCATAGACGGTTCTGTACATGAATTATTCAGATAGAGATCAAAAATATTTTTAAAGTTTTTATTATATGTGAATTTGATCTCATCCAGATTATCCACTCCGTCAGCCTTGTATTCATAGTACACAGGGATATTCATAAGATGAGTCTGCCAACGCCAATCTTCGCCGGGAGCAAATGAAGTTGAACCGAAAACTCCCTGAATTCCAAGATCATCTTTATGTTTTGTCATATCTTCCACCACTGTTTTAAGCGTGTCGAAATTTTTAATCTCTTTTGTATCTGAAATATCAACTGCTTTATCCGGAAGCGCAAAATATTTCTTCATAATAGCATCATTATAGATGATTCCATATCCTTCTACTGCATACGGAATACCATACACACCATCGCCATCGGTAATTGCCATATCTTTGTCAGTAAGCCATTCATAAAGTTTTGAATCTTTCAGATCAGCACAATAGTCTTTCCATGTCTGATATCCAATCGGACCGTTAACGTTAAAAAGTGTCGGCATTTCTTTTTTGGAAAGCTCAGATTTTAATGTCTGTTCATAGGTTCCGCTTCCCGCAGTAACTACTTTCATATCAATTCCGGTTTCCTTGGTAAAGGTTCCGGCTACTTCTTCCCATTCAGAAGAAAGTTCAGATTTAAAGTTCAGAAAATATACTGATCCTTTATCTGTATCTTTTGCGGATTTACCACCATTTCCACCTGCTCCGCATCCGGTAAGCGCCAGCAGTAACATTGATGTCGCAATACCAGTAGCAATTAATTTTTTCGTTTTCATATTTTTCCTCCAATCTTTTTAATGACTAGGAAGCCCCACACTGTCCCGAATCTGCAGAAGATATTCATTTCCCTTTTCATCACATGGTCTTTCTATTCCATCCTGTAGATACAGCATGCCGTTTATAATACATTTTGCCTGATATTCTACTGGCTGGCTAATTGTAGACAAAGATGGCGTTACGCGTCCCGCAAACGGAATACCGTCAAATGAAAGCACAGATATATCCTCTGGAATTCTATAACCCTGCTTCATGATCCAGGACATTACCTCGATCGCAACTTCATCGCTATAACAAAACAATGCCGTTGGCGGCTTTTGAGGTACAAATATCTTTTCTATCACAGAAATCACACTGTCTTTTTCACATTCTCCATGAAGCTGGCCGATCAGAGATTCATCTTGATCGAGATTTATCTGACTTATAGCTTTTAAAAAGCCTCTTTTCCTTGCCATGAGGAAACTATCATCTATTTCGTCAATACAAAAAATGCCTCCAATTCGTTTGTGACCAAGCTGAGCAAGATAGCACACAGCCTCATAAACAGAACTTTCGTTTTTTTCTATGATGTTCAAGCGCATTTCCGGTGACTGCATATGGCAGACTTTAATTCTGAAATGTTCTTTTATGTACGCTTCCTCTTCCTGCGAAAGCAGAAAAAGGCTAAAGCAGACTTCGATTCCCCTGATTTCCAGTTCTCTTAATACCTCTAGTTTTTCCTCAAATCCAGAATTACAATAACGAATAATACAACCATACCCCATCTTGCATGCAAACTCATTCAGATAACGAAACAGTAGCAGCTGATATTGATTGATGTAGTTTGTCATTATAAAACCAAGTAGTCTTGACTTTTTACCCGCCAGATTCTGCGCGTAAATGCTTGGATTATAATTGTACTTTCTGATCGTATCTATTACTCTTTTCTGTAACTCCTCGCTGACTGGTTTGGAACGATTGATCACACGAGAAACCGTAGCAATCGAACACTCGCTTTTTTTCGCGATAAATTTAATGTCTATATTTTCCATATTTAAAATTCCTCCGGAAGAATTCTATACATTTATCATACGGGAAAACGTTTACATTTCAATTGTGAAATAGTCACAAAATTAGTTTCCTTGAAAAAGGGGGCTCCCCCATCTCATAGTTTAGTGGAACCAAAACGAAGGAGGATTACTCATGCCACGAATGATTTATTCGTTGGTTTAGGCGGTATTAGGCTTGGATTTCAACAGGCAATGGATGGACTTGAGTTAGAAACGGAGTGTGTATTTAGTATGAAATTGGAGCTGTGTATGACAATGCGAAATTAGATTCAATGTTAAACCTTAAAGGGTATGATGAAAAGGCATATTTTTTCATGTTAGACGGTGACCAAAATATTACTTATACGAATCAGAGTGAGGGAGCATCCCAAAGTTTGTGTAAACCTCCAAACTGATGTAAGATAAAATTACTCAGTTTGGAGGTTATTTTATGGCAAGAAGAAAAGACAGCCACAAAAGCAGCAATGAGAGAAATGATGGAAGCTGCTCTTGATACGATGGCGGTTCTATTTTTATTCTTCTATTCCATCCCCATTCTCACTTCAAATGTCGTTCCACCCTGCTCATTTCCGCGAACCTCAATCTTCCCATCATGCACCCGCACAATTTCACGCACTAACGCAAGTCCAAGTCCCACACCGCCAAGCTCACGGCTTCTTGACTTATCTACCCGGAAGAATGGTTCAAAAATCTGCTCTCGAAATGTCTCATCAATTCCATTCCCAGTATCCGCAACTGTCAGGACAACTTCATTCTTCTCTCTCTTCGCCGATACTGTAACGGTTCCATCTACCCGATTATATTTAATTGCATTTTCAACGAGATTATAAATCATCCGATAAATCAGAATATCACTTCCTGTCAATATCAGTTCATCCTCTGGCTTTTCGTTACTGTTCACACTACGTGCGACCAGCAACGACTCTTCTGTTCCACCTGTTCTTCCATCCGACGAATTCTGTGTCTTCTGTATCAGTTCAATATTCTTTTCCTGCGCCAGCGGTTCCAAATCTGCCAGCACCTCCTCTATCAGCCCCTGCATTTCAATCTTTTCATTACGTGCTACCGTCTGCAGCTCACTCATATCTAAAAGCGTTCTGACAAGCTTGCTAAGGCGTTCATTTTGCTCTGTTACCATCTGGATCGTCTCTTGTGCAGCTGCTTCGTTCTCTGCATTCTCCGCTGCATGATAGAGATCTAGTTGTGCCTGCATTAATGCCAAAGGGGTTCGGAGTTCATGTGCTGCATTCCCTGTAAACTGACGCTGTGTCTCGAATGATTCCGAAAGTCGCAGGAGCATCTTATTATAAGACGTACGAAGTCGGTCCAACTCTGCGATTTTATTTTCCTCAATCGTATACTCTGTCAGATTCTGCGCCTGAACCTTTTCTACTGTTTCTGAGAATTCTCTGAGTGGTTTCAATGCGCGGCCACTGACAAAATAAGTTACTGCTCCGCCAATCAGCGCTACAACACCAGTGATCAACAAACTTCTATTTCTATAATCTGATTTTGAATTATAAACCTTCGTGGCAAACTGCGCTGCAAAATCATCCCACTCATTATCTGGAATATCAATGTAGACTGCCTCCGGCGTAGTGCCTGATCTGTGACGGTCTCCTGAAGCGTATCGATATAATAGACACCATTCTTATATAGGAAAAATGTCAGACATCCACACAATACTGTGATCAGCACGGTTGTAAGAATCGTCAGTCTCCACTGGAGCGATATTTTTCTCATGCTTTTCCATCTCCTATCTTATACCCCTCACCAATCTTATTCACGATGGGATCATAACCAAGTCCTGCTTTCAGTTTCTTTCTCAGAGAAGACATATGCACTCGGATCGAACCGCTGAAACTATCTACAGAAGAATCCCAAACATGCTCGATCAACTCTTCCTGACTGACCGGTCTTCCCTGATTCAAAAGAAGATACTCCAGAATTCCATTCTCTTTTCTTGTCAATGCGACCGGCTTGTCTTTTGCATATGCAGTCCTTTCTTTTGTATCAAAACGAAGACTGCCACATTCAAGACAGACATTTTTCTGTACAAACTTTCTTCTTGTCAGGCTTCGCACACGGGCTTCCAGCTCTTGCAGATGAAACGGTTTTTCCATATAATCATTCGCCCCCGCATCAAGACCGTCAACCTTATCTGCGATCTGACTTCTCGCAGATAAGATCAATACTTTTGTCTCTTCATTTTCCTTGCGAAGCTCCCGAAGAATATCCATTCCATCCATCCCCGGAAGGTTAAGATCCAGCACGATCAAATCATACATTTCCGCATAAATCATATCCAGTGCTTCCTCTCCGTCATTACACGTGTCTACCTCATAACCTGCCTGATGCAGACTTTTCGCAATCATATCACATAATTTCTTCTCATCTTCAACAACTAATAATCTCAATTTATTTTTCTCCATTTTCTTAACAGAAATTTTACACCCTTTATTGTATAATGCAAACATCGAAAGGTCAATAAACGGTTACTATTCACATGCTGTGCGACCAGCAACGCATCTCGCCATTTTAAATCGCCTTTGGCGATGGGGCAAGATGCATTCAAGCCAAAACATGCATCCTCCGTGCAATCAGCGGAGTGATTGACACGGGAGTGAACAGTAACAATAAACTGACTTTGAACATTGAAAGGAGTATCTAAATGAAATCTGAAAAAGTAACACAGATTCTTTTACTTGCAGCCGGTCTGGTATTTTTCCTTGTCGGAATCTTCCGCGGAGAAGCTGCGGTTGTGCTTAGCAAGGCAATAAAATTATGTATGGAGTGTGTCGGAATTGGATAAGAAAATGAAATCAAGCAAAAACCCTCTGGTCCGCTTCCGCGGATGGATTCAGGCAGCTGCAACGCTGCTGACCAACATTCATATCCCGAATCTGTTTAAAGGGAAAATTTATCAGGGAAATGTAAAGACGATGTGCGTCCCGGGACTAAACTGTTACTCTTGTCCTGCCGCCACAGGCGCCTGTCCGATCGGAGCATTTCAGGCTGTAGTAGGATCCTCCAAATTTAAGTTCACTTACTACATCACTGGATTTTTCATCCTGTTAGGTGTTCTGTTAGGACGATTTATCTGCGGATTTCTCTGTCCGTTTGGATGGTTCCAGGATCTGCTGCATAAGATTCCGGGCAAGAAATTTTCCACCGCAAAGCTGAAGCCTCTGCGGTATCTGAAATATGTGATTCTGGTTGTCTTTGTTATACTGCTTCCGGCATTTGTAACCAATTCACTTGGTATGGGAGATCCTTTCTTCTGTAAATACATTTGCCCGCAGGGAGTACTTGAAGGCGCAATCCCACTGGCACTTGCCAACTCAGGAATCCGTTCCGCGCTTGGACATTTATTTACATTTAAATTCACGATCCTTGCGCTTTTCATCATCCTGAGCATCTTGTTTTACCGTCCATTTTGTAAATGGATCTGCCCGCTGGGCGCTATTTACTCACTGTTTAACAAGGTATCTTTTCTTAAGATTCAGGTTGATCATGAGAAATGTGTTGGCTGCCAGAAATGCAGCCGTGTCTGCAAGATGGATGTCAACGTAGTAGACACACCAAACCATCCGGAGTGTATCCGCTGCGGAGAATGTATGAAAGCCTGTCCGACTGACGCAATCTGCTATCATTATGGGTTTTCAAACAAGAAAAAGGCTGACAATAAATAAACTAAAACAAACAAAATGTAATTTAAAGGAGATTTAAAATCATGAAAAACAAAACACTTAGAACAAACGCAATGAAATTAAAAAAGGTAATCGCTGCATCACTTGCCATTTCTGTACTTTTTGCATTTACAGGCTGCGGAAATTCTTCCTCAACAACCAATACAAAACAGGAATCTTCTTCCACAACAGAAACGGGCAGCACTGACGAGCTGAACAAAAAACTGGACGACCTTTACCAGCAGGAAAATCAGCTTTTTGCTGATCACAAAGATGCATGGGACAAAGTCTTTGGTCTTATGAACAAGAACACTGACGGTGATGCCATGAACGAAAACTATGCTGACTTTCTTGCAAGTACAGTTGAATCTAATAAAGACTCTTTCTCTGAAGAAGAATATGAAACTTTGAGCAAAGACATTGAAACAATTCGCGGTATCGAAGAAGAGATTGCAAAACTCGAGAAAGAGAGCGCTGCATCCGAATCCTCCGACAACGCTTCCTCTAAATCAGATGAGTCCACAGGTGTATTCAAAGGTTTCAAAGGAAAAGATCTGGACGGCAATGATGTAGACGACAGCCTTTTCGCTAAAAACAAAGTTACAGTTGTAAACTTCTGGTTCAGCGGATGCAAGCCATGCGTTGGAGAACTCTCTAAGCTGAATGAATTAAATGAGACACTGAAAGAAATGGGTGGCGAAGTTGTTGGTATCAACACGGATACTTTAGACAACAATGAGGCTGGAATCAAAGAAGCAAAAGAAATTCTGAAAGCACAGGGCGCTTCTTACAAAAACCTGACGTTTGATTCCAATTCAACAGTTGGAAAATATGCCGGAAACATCATGGCATTCCCTACAACAGTTCTTGTAGATAAAGACGGAAATATCGTTGGGGAACCTTTCATGGGTGGCATCGATGATCAGTCAAACTACGATCAGCTGATGAAGCAGATCCAGTCCGTACTTGATCAGAACTAATTCGCATAAGTATCATACTTAGGGGCAGTTACGGTTTGCAGTAACTGCCCCTAACAGCATTTACGCGGATCGTGTTTCTCATAGTTTACATCCACCGCCGCACTTGCTATACTAAACTCATATATACAAACTCAGGAGGCTATTTAAAATGTCTTTTATCAGCGTTTTTGATGTTATGGGGCCGAATATGATCGGTCCTTCCAGTTCTCACACTGCCGGTGCGGCACGCATTGCTTATCTTGCACAGAAGATGATCAACGGACCGCTTGCAAAAGTAGAATTTATTCTCTACGGCTCTTTCGCCAGAACGTATCACGGACACGGTACTGACCGCGCACTTCTTGGAGGAATCATGGGATTTTCCACTGATGATATGCGAATCCGGAATTCCTTCGAGATCGCTACAGAAAACGGACTGAAATACTCTTTTACTCCGAATGAGGAAGAAACTGATATTCATCCGAATACCGTCGATATTATTATGACCAATACTGCCGGTCAGGAGATGACGATCCGTGGAGAATCTCTTGGCGGCGGTAAAGTCCACATCACACAGATCAATCATGTAGAAGTAGATTTCACCGGTGAATACAGTGCTATCATTGTTGTCCAGAAGGATGTTCCGGGTGTTGTTGCCTGGATCACCAGTTGTCTCAGCGACCGCCGGGTCAATATTGCTTTTATGCGTCTGTTTCGTGAATCGAAAGGACACACTGCTTACACGATTGTAGAATCCGACGGAAAACTTCCGGAAGAAATTGCCGACACCATCCGCCAGAACGAACATGTTCTGGATGTTATGGTCGTACAGATGTGATTGTATTCAAGGAGGTTTTTTATATGGATTTTAAAAATGCAAACGAACTCCTTACACTATGTGAGGAACAGAATATTTCTATCTCTGAAGTTATGCGTAATCGAGAGATCATAACCGGAGAATGTCCTGCTAAAGAAGCGGATCAAAAAATGGCGCGTGTTCTTGAAATCATGAAAGAAGCTGCCCGCTCTCCGATTGAAAAACCAATCCGTTCCATGGGCGGGCTGATCGGCGGAGAGGCGCAAAAACTTGCACAGCATTCTGCCAGTGGTCAGGGACTGTGCGGTGAACTGCTTGAGAAAGCTATCACTTATGCTATGGCAACCCTTGAGACAAATGCGTCCATGGGACTGATCGTTGCTTCACCTACCGCCGGTTCCGCAGGCATCGTTCCGGGATTGCTTCTCGCTTTTCAGGAAGTATATCATTTCTCCGACAAAGAGATTCAGCAGGTTCTCTTCAATGCGGGCGCTGTCGGTTACCTCGCCATGCGAAATGCCACTGTTGCCGGTGCTGTCGGAGGGTGTCAGGCTGAGGTCGGTGTTGCATCTGCTATGGCAGCGTCTGCCGCTGTTGAACTTATGGGTGGAACTCCTAAGCAATGTTTGGATGCCGCCTCTACAGTTCTCATGAATATGCTCGGACTTGTCTGCGATCCGGTCGGGGGACTGGTAGAATACCCTTGTCAGAACCGTAACGCAGCCGGGGTTGCCAATGCACTGATTGCAGCTGAAATGTCCCTTGCCGGCATTTCTCAGCTCATTCCTTTTGATGAAATGCTCGAGGCAATGTACAAAGTCGGAAAGCGACTTCCGGTTGAACTGCGTGAGACAGCATTAAGCGGATGTGCTACAACGCCATCCGCCTGTGAAGCATGTCATATTCACGCATGATACTATTAGATCAACTATTCTAAACAATTAACCCGGAGGCAGGAAAAAATGAAACCGATTTACGAAGAAAATGAAGAAACACTGGAAATCGCTGAACAGATTTCTTGCCATATTCCCCCACATCTTCACAAATCAATGGAACTTGTATCCGTGACAGAAGGTACACTGGAAATCGGAGTCGGAACTGAATTGTATCATATGGAAAAAGGCGATTTTGCACTTGTATTTCCGGAATTGATCCACCACTATCAGGTATTCAACAGTGAATCCTGTAAGGCGATTTATGCACTTGCTTCACCGCTTCTTGCTCCTGGTTATACGAAAGAATTACAGCAATTTTGTCCTGTAAATCCGGTAATTCTGGCTCAAGAAGTACACCCAGACGTAAATTATGCCCTGCGAAGCATGCTGGTCTATCCAGCCGCTTCACAAGGGCATGTTCTGCATCAGGCATTTATTCAGATTATACTTGCACGCACTCTTCCCTTATTTGAAATGATAGATAAGAGCAGTGTGGGAAGTAATGACATTATCTACCAGACTGTTTCTTATATTGCTGCACATTATACAGAAGAACTGACGCTTTTCAAAATGGCTCATGACCTTGGAATCAGTCAGTCCTCTTTATCACGTGTCTTCTCCGGCACATTTCATACGAATTTTAACCGGTATCTGAATGAAGCAAGATTGGATTACGCCTGTAGTCTCCTGCTTCACAGCGACCATACGATTCTCGACATCTGCATCCGGGCAGGATTCGACAGTCAACGGACATTCAACCGAGTATTCCAGGAGCGGTATCATATGTCACCAAGAGCGTATCGAAAGCAGCCGCATTAAGCAGCGCTTTCGATATTAACTGTTATTAACCTCTCTCATATGCCATCTGATAAATTACCAGAATATCCTCATATGTCAACGGTTTATATCCGATCAATGAACGCGTTTTGTTTCTTGAACAATCAAGTGCCAGTTTCGCAAGATCATCTTCTTTTACACCAAGTTCTTTTAATCCAATTGGCATCCCTATCGATGCATAATACTGCTCCTGCATATCAATTGCAGTTTCAATTGTCTTCTCCGGATGTTCAAAATCAATATCCAGTCCCCATACGTTAGATGCATACTGCAGCCAGCGATTTATATTTGCTTTATAAACATATCTTGCCCAACTGCACCACAGCGCTGCAAGTCCTGCTCCATGCGCTACTTCCGGGTACATTCCGGATACTTCATGCTCTAACTGATGAACAACGAGCTGGAACTCTCTTCCACACTGTGTGAGTCCATTATGTGCAAGTGAAGATGCCCACATCATATTTGCTCGTGCAGCATAATCTTCCGGATTCTTCAGACAATCTCCTGCAGCTTTTCGTACACTCTTAATCACAGCCTCTGCAATCGAATCTGTCAGATAAGTATCCTCCCCCGGACAGAAATATCTTTCAATCGTATGCATTGCAATATCTACTGCACCGCATGCTGTCTGATAAGAACTTACTGTATAAGTAAGAACCGGATCCTCAATTGCAAAATTCATACGGTTAAAGAGTCCGTTACAGCCACGTTTCTCTCCTGTTTCCGGATTACTGATCACACAGGAAGAACTCATCTCGGAACCGGCTGCTGCCAGTGTCAGAATTGCTCCCTTCGGAAGCGTTTTCTGTGGAACAGCTTTACCACAATGAAAATCCCAGACATCTACTTCCGGGTTTGCCAGTCCATTCGCAATCGCCTTCGATGAATCCAGAACAGAACCATCTCCTACTGCAAGAACAAAGTCTACGCCTTCTTTTTTGCCAAGCTCAATCCCTTCTCTTACAAGCGGAAGTTCCGGATTCGCAACTACTCCGCCAAGCTCTACAAAACTGATGTTTTCTTCCCTCAGACAATTCTCCACCTTATCAAGCAGTCCACTTTTTCTTGCGGAATTTCCACCGAAATGTACCAGGACTTTCTTTGGATGAAACTCTGCAATGATCTTACCGACCTTTAATTCCTCGTCTTTTCCGAAATATACTTTTGTTGGTGTTTCATAGATAAAATTATTCATTTCTAACACTCCTCATTGATATCCGCACGGTCTATCATTACATTCAGAATCTCTGTATCCGTAGTACGCATACCAACTCTTCCAATATATCCCATGCTCTTAATTGTTTCTTCAATATCATCTTTGATGATACCTTCTCCCGGTAAGAAACTTTTGTTCTGAATACTAAGCTGAAAAGCCATAAGCGCAGCATCAACAGATGTTGCTATCTTCGCTGCACAGGATGGTTTCGCTCCATCGCAAACGATTCCTCCGATATTTCCAAGTGTATTAATGATTGTCAGGGAAACCTGTTGATAGGTTCCACCATACATATAGGTAATACCTGCACCGGCGCCACAGGCAGCACTGACTGCACCACAGTACGCCGAAAGACTTCCAATATAATATTTCTGATGGATCGCAATCAGATTGCTGACAACAAGAGAACGACAAAGCTTCTCATGAGATACTTCCCATTCATCTGCAAACACAATAACCGGAAGCGACACCGTCATGCCTTGATTACCACTTCCTGAATTGATAACAACCGGCATAGAACATCCGCCCATACGCGCATCACTTCCGGCTGCTGCCCGTGCACAGGCTCTCGTAGTAACACTCTTTCCCCATACATGCATCAGTGTTTTACCAATCTGCGCTCCATAGTTATTATCAAGTCCTTCCTGAGCAATCGCAGAATTCAGTTTAATCTGTCGATCAATGATCGGCTGCACATCTTCCATACGAACCTGATCCGCAAAATCAAGGATATCTTTAACCGTAAGTTTGATTTATCTACGGTAGTCTTAACCTCTGATTTATAAGGATTATCCAACAGCACTTCTCCATCCTTTTCAATTCTTGTAATATTCGTGTGCTGATGTTCGATTGTTACAGAAGCAAAATGCTCTCCTTTTCTTACTTTAGCTGTAATATAGAGGTTATCAACTCCTTCAACTAAAGAACAGGAACAGATTTTCTGATTGATCAGTTCTTTCGTTTTCGCAATATCTTCACAAGTCACTTCACTCAACACTTCCAGTGCCTTATCCGCATTTCCCCCTACGATACCAAGAACTGCTGCCACTTCCATTCCTTTCATCCTCCGGAATTCGGAACTGTAACACCCTTAACATTCTTGATAATATTTCCGCTGAGTTCCATTTCTACAGAATCTGGAAATTCTCCAAGAATCTGACGTGCTTTTGCCGCTGTATAGGCAATTGCGATCGGTTCTGTACATCCAAGTGCAGGTACCAGTTCCTGTTTAAGAATATTCAGATAGTTTTCGTATAATATAGAGTCCATTTTAAAAGGTGCTCCTTTCTCAAAAATAAACGTAAATGTATATGAAACAAGTATATACTTTTTGAGAAAATAAAACAATCATTTACGGATAGAATCACATTTGTGAAGAATTGCTATATATA
>NZ_QTZH01000045.1:0-21273 GCF_003462585.1 Ruminococcus sp. OM04-4AA
CCTTTCATCTCGGAAATTCCAGTAATAAAACCAAAGATTACTTTTCTAAAATTATTAAAATCATCCTCAAATAGCTGCGTTCCTTTTTGGGGAAACAGCTATTTATAGTAAAAAGCAGTATTTTTCTAGTAAAAATAAAAAAGTTGAGTTAAATGGTTGTATAAGCCCCTTGAAACGTTTCTACATATGGAGGCCTTAAACCTATATGTCAATATCAAAAAGTCGAAATGAGGTGAAGAATTGAATTATAAATACATAACCAAGGAAGAAATTTCGGTTGCATACTTTCAGTTCCCTAAGTTCCTGTTGAAGTATCCGATTTCACAGAACGGGAAGGTGGTGTATATGCTGCTGTATGACCGGGCACGACTCTCACAAATGAATAACTGGTTGGATGAAAATGGCCGGATCTATGTGATCTATCCGATTACGGAATTAATAAAACATATAGGGAAATGTAGGTCATCTATAAAGTCTGCATTAAAGGAATTGGACGAAGCCGGACTACTGGTAAGAAGATCTGGTGGGTTTTCTAAGCCAAACCACTTGTATATAAAGATTCCCGCAGAAGAGATTTATCAGAAGGACAGAAATTCAACCCGATTAGAAAATGGACGATCATATAAACAACCACTGCATAGCCAGAATACTGGCCCCATGAGGGTCAAAAAGTCGGCGCCTAATAAAGTAATAAGAAATAAGAATAACATTAGTAATAAAGAGCTGAACTATGAATGTCAGGAAGGAGAGAGTTTATGATGGATAAAGAAAAAACATTTATAGGAGAAGACGGACTGATATATTGTTCTGTTTGCAAGGAACCTAAGCAAGCATGGTTGCCAGAGAATAATCTATTAGGAGTCAGGATACGTTACCGGCAGTGTGCCTGTGAAAGGGATGCAAATGCGATGAAAAAGGCTGAACAAGAAGAAAAGGAACGCAGAGTACAAATTGCAAGAAACAGAAGAATTTGTTTTGATGAGGTTGCAATGAAAAACTGTACCTTTGCGAACGCAGAAGAGATGACCCCTGTTATAGATAAAGCAAAAAAATACGTTGATAACTGGGATAAAATGAAACAGAAATCCAAGGGACTTTTGTTCTGGGGACCATTAGGAACAGGAAAAAGTTACGTGGCGACCTGCATTGCTAATGCCCTTTTGGAAAGAAACGTCACCGTAAAAATGACAAACTTTAATACGATTGTCGATACAATGTTCAGAGCCGAAAATAAGGCAGAATATATGAATAAACTATCCTGCTGTTCATTATTGATTATTGATGAGCTTGGTCTTGAAAGAAGCAGTGAATATGCGCTTGGTATTATATTTGATGTAATTGATCATAGATATCGCTCTGGAAAACCATTGATTACGACAACAAATCTTCCTCTGAAAGAGATAAAAGGAGAACCTAATATTGATAAGAGAAGAATCTATGACCGGATTCTGGAGCAGTGTACACCGATCTTAGTGGACGGTAAAAACAAACGGGAAAAGACTGTCAAAGAAAACATGTCTTATTTTAAAAAATTATTCGGCGATAAGGAATAAAAGGAAATACTTGTGACCACGCTTCTATCTACAGAGAGAAGCACAGTACATGGCATTGCATTTCCTAAAAATTTTAAAACAGAAGGACTGCCCGTCATTGAAAGATTAATGATAGGTAGTCCTCTCTTTTAACAATATAAAACCCACTATAAACCTACTTTTTTAGTATATTTTGGTTTCCACTATGGTTACCTGGGCATGATGATGTGCGGAAAGCCCCTTTCTATCAGTGTTTCCGACGCGGCACAGGGTTCAAGTCTCCTCTTCCGCATTGATGAAATGCAAGAGAAACCTTTGATTTTCAAGGGGTTCTCTTTTTTATTATCTGAAATTTGCCCATTTTTGGTTACCTCTGTTTTTTCTTCTCCTTACATAACATCTTTGCATTAATCTTTACTTGCGCAAATGGATTGGAATTGATAAAAGCAACAATCTCACATGCGAGACGCTTTCCATTTATGTGATTTTTCCTCATCGTCCAGGACTTCTCCTCAGAAAACGCTCTATAAAATTTATGAATTTATCGCAAATTTATATATTTTTTTGTGTGTTTTTCTTATATTTGTGTTATAATAGATTTTAATTTGGTTTATCTTTCACTTAATTATGGAGGCATAAATTTATGACAAAAACTCATACTGAACAAACTGGATCGAATCTTCTGGCTCACCCCGGTAGGACTTCCGACTCTTCCCCAAAAAATACTGTTTCTAAACAGATGTCTCTATCTGATTCTATTTTATCGGGAGCAGTTGTGTCGTATCGAAAGGCAGGTTATACATTCGGTCGACACTTACATACTAATATTGAGATTTATCGAATTCTTTCCGGAGAATGTTATATGGATATTCAATCAGAAAACCTGCATTGTACAAAAGGTGACTTTATTATGATCCTTCCTGATGTGGTGCATTCTTTTTATCTGAATGATACTTCAGATTGCGAGTTTCAGCATATACATTTCAACCCTGATATGTTTTCAACTATCATTCTTGATAATGATGGAATATTCCCGATTACGCTTCTTCATGCTGTATTATTTTCTTCACATTTTTATTATCGACTCATCTCTGATGAAACGATTGATAAGCATCTTCAGAAATTGATTGATTTGCGTACTTCCTCTGACAGTCTGTTTACAGCCGCTAATCTTAATGTTGCTCTTATGAACCTGATGCTCTATATTCTTGATCACACAGAGCTTGTACATGAACGTGAACATGCAGAGCCTCAACTTCAAAACAGTTATGTAGCTTATACATTGAATTATATTCAAACTCATTACGCTACAAAAATCTTACAAGAAGACATTGCACAACAATTGCATATTTCCGTCCGTTATCTCAGTAAACTTTTCAAGAGTTATATGGGCGTCACATTATCAAACTATATTAATATTTATCGTATCAATCGCTCCATTGAGCTAATGCAGGATACCAATTTAACCTTAACGGAAATTGCACTGCAGGTTGGATTTAAAGACTCGCAGCACTATTCCAAAGTCTTTGGAAGCGTTATTAATGCAACACCTTCTCAATACAGGAAAACGTTTTTAATAAAATAACTAATCAGAAACCCAGAATTTTACTCCTGGGTTTCTCTGATTAGTTATTTCTTTTGTACCAATTTTCTTTTTTACAGTTCTATGCTTTCTTCTAAATCATAACCACACTGTTCATTACGCCAGTTTATCGATTTTTTACATAAACACATAATAACTACTGCGCTTAGCAGAAATGATAGAATCATGATAAGACTTATAACTACAATCATTTTATCTTATTCTCTTTCTTTTAATCAGTACAACAACAATTCCTGTTGCCAGACAGAGGATTGCAACTCCTGCTACACCTGCTACATTTGCTGCATCACCTGTTTTTACTGCATTTGATGTCTTATTGACAGTGCTTGTAGTATTCTTGTTGGATGTTCCGCCATTAGATGAACCATTGTTGGATGTTCCGCTGTTGCTGTCATCCTTCTTATTGTCATCCTTTTTATTGTCGTCACCCTTATTGCTGTCGTCTTTCTTGTCGTCGCCCTTATTGTTGTCGTCTTTCTTGTCTTCTTTTACTTTCAAAGCTTCTTTTGCTTCTTTTACAGATTTCACTGCTGCGTCGATCTCAGCCTGTGTTGATTCTGGGTTATCCAGTACTGCAATGGCTTTATCGATTGCTGCCTGAAGTGCTGCAAGGGACTCTTCTGTATACTGCTCTGTATCTCCTACAACCTTTGTTGCATCTTCTACTGCTGCTTTCAGTTCATCCTTCTTAACAGGTGCCTCCGGCTTCGGTGTCTCTTTCTCAACAAGAGCCTTCTGTGCTGCTTTGACTGCTTTCTCTGCTGCGTCTACTTCTTCCTGTGATGCATTCTCATCAGCTAATACTTCTTTTGCTTCTTTGATTGCTTTCTGAAGTTTCTCGATAGACTCTTCTGTGTATTTGTCAACTAATGCGGCATCGCCTTCTGCTGCTGTAATTGCAAGATTCAGAGCATCTTTCTTTGCTTTCGCTTTCAGAGCTTTCATCTTATCTTCTACATTTGTCTTTGCTTCATTTACTTTATTCTGATCAGCATTTGGATCGTCATAAATAGCCTGCGCAGCTTTGACTGCATCTTCAAGATCTTTCAAAGATGACGGTGTGTATTGCTCTGTCTCTGCAAGTTTTTTGTTTGCTGTATTAATTGTTGCTAACAGATTTTCTTTCGCAATTGTAAGCTCATCTTTTGCAAATGTTACTTCAATTGTATGATTTGCAACAATATCTTCGAAAGCATACTCTGTTGCAATAGTTTCTACATTTTCTCCGTCCACTGTAATACTTTCAATATGGTATCCCTTGTCAGGAGTGATCGTGAATACTTTGGATGTTCCCTTATAACTGTTGTTGTGTCTTCCGGTGCAATCTTTCCGCCTTCACCTGCTGTTGCTGTGATTGTAAACTGTGTCTGGATGTCAGCAATCTTTGCTTTGATTTCTGCTTTCTTCGCATCTACCTCTGCCTGAGATGTTTTTTCTGTGAATGCCTTTCCAGCATTTACCATCTCCTGAAGTTCTACAAGAGCTGTTGCTGAATATTTATCTTTGTCTCCTGCGTTAATAATTTCTTCTGCCTCAGCAATCGTTGCTGTAAGTTCTGTAAGGTCTGCTTCACTTGCAGTTCTTATCAATTGAATATCCAGTTTATCAAGCTGTGGAGCTTTGTTTGTGTCCGGTGCTGTAAGAACCAAAGTTCCTGCTCCTGCAGTTTTTACTTCAATGTTAAGTTCGAATGTCTTCACAGTTAAGTTGTTACCTTCTTTTGTTGACGGACAATCTACCTGCGCTGCCTCAATCTTACTTCCTTCCTCAGAAAATGCAAGTTTATTCAGTGCTCCTGCACGATAAGTACCTGTTACTTTATAAATTCCAGGAACGTTTGCTGTATAAGCGTACTTAGCATAATCTTTGTATGCCATACAGTTCAGGAATTTTCCATTACTTGCCCAGCTCTCAGAAGTAATTGTAAGCGGCCAGTTCGGATCAGAATCTGAATCATTGCTATTAATCAATTCTGTAGCATGTTCTGCTTCCAGTGTGCTTGTTACTCCCTTTGTTTCTGGGAATACAAATGGATTTTCTGCTGTATAATTTGCAAATGCAAATGTTGCCTCAATTTTATGTGCTTTATCCACATCACTAAATGTGTAAGAAGTTTTCTTCCTACGGAATTTCCATCAACTTTTACATCTGCGATTTCATATCCTGAATTCGGAGTAATTGTAAATGTTGCGCTTTCGCCTTCTGTTATTTTACCATCTGTAAGGTCTTCTGTTGTGATAGTTCCACCTTTACCTGCTGTAGCTGTGATGGCAAATTTGTCTAATACAACATTCTTCGGGCTGATAATGAAGTAGTCGATTCCAGGACCTTTACCATCTAGTCCATCTCTCTTTTCTGGTGGTGTGATAACAATCATGCCATCTCCAGGTTTTACTACTTCGATATCAAATGTTACAGTTCCAAAAACAACATTATCATTTTCTTTCTTTGGATCAACTATAACTTCTTGGTCTTTAATCTTTCCTTTTGCTTCTGTAATCTTGATACTATTTTTCGCATTTTCGGCAGAACCACTACGGTATCTCATAACCACCTGATAAGTACCAGCCTTGTCTGCATGATAGGCATATTTCAGAACATCATTTGCTGCCATATCTGTGACAAATTTTCCATTACTTGCATCGCTTTTAGCATCAATCTTCATTGGGTACTGAGCATCAGAGGTTGGATCATCCTTTAACACTGTCGCAAATTCCGCTTCCAGCTTAGCACTTGTTTCTGCTCTCCATGGGAAGTTGAAACGATCATTCTCTGTATACTTTTCACGAACCTTAAGTGCAGCTTTTGCTTTATCTAATTCTGTGTATGCGCTTCTGATTGTTGCATCTGTTGCACTCTCATTTTCCACTACTTCCTGAGCTGTCTTCAGTGCTTTAGCAAATGCGTCCCATCCTTCTGAATAAAGATGTTCTTCCAACGCCGCTGAATTCGTAACCAATGTCTGAAGTTTATCTTTTGTAATTCCATCTGCATCTTTGATTGTGATTCTTGCAGAACCGTTAAATCCGATAATTGCATTCTTCGGTGTTTTTTCTGTCAGCTCAATTGAGAATACACGGTCACCAGTTATAGCGGTATTCTGTTTGGTCTTTGCTGCGACAACACTCTTTTCTGTTTCTCCGGCTTCAAATATAACATCCGGAGCATATTCTGTATTAAAGTCATTCTGAATAGCACTTCCCGGGTTTGGCTGGATCTTAGCTGTAAGCTTTCCATTTGATCCACCGACACGTTTTACTTTAACTGTCAGCTCTTCTTTTTCGTTCATCGTATATGCATCTTTTTCAAGCTCGATCATTCCTACGCCACCGTTGTTGATTACGTAAGCCGCTTCTACACCGATTGCAGCATCTGTCTTTGCTACAAGTCTTAATGTATGATCAGCATCTGTCAGATCTTCAGATTCGAAGATTTTTGCTCCTGTGGATCTGCTTTCTGCATGTGTATTAATTGTTTCTACTAGCTTATCATCAATATAAACATCCGCTTGACCATGACCTGGATCTGTTGTACCCATCAGATATGCTTTTGTTCCGTGGAATTTAAAAGTAAATTCTGCATTCGCTTTATTGGACCATGTATTCTGTCCGTTGATGTACTGGCTTCCTGTCTGAGGATTCCATCCTGTGGGGCTAAATGTAAACTTACTTGTCTCATTAACACTTGTTGTATCCATTCCTTCCGGCGCTGCTCCTGCCAGCTGGAATCCTTCACTTGCTTTGTATACACCAACTTCACTCAACATCGGAACTTTTCCATTGGTTGTTCCTACTGTGATTTTCACCTGAGTTGCTGATACCGGAGCTGTTCTAACCAGTCTCTTTGCCCCAACAGTTACTCCACTTTTCAGTGTCTGCCACTGTGCATCGTCAGACGCTTTGTACTCAACTTTATAGCTGTTGATGTGCTGTCCTTTCTGAATTGCTTCTTCAATAGAAACCACATCGAACTTCTTAGCTTTGTCCCACTTAATCGTCAGGCTTCCTTCTTTTGTTCCATCCTCTGTTGTCCAGTATGTTTCATCTTTATCATCTACTACATTTCCTGGTTTGAATGCTATATCATTTCCACGAACATTAGATGCCTCAATTGTTGCATTCTTTGCCAGATTCTTTCTGAAAGTTTCTTCCACATTCCGTCCAAATTCTGTCACTCTGTCGAGAATTGGCTTATCCACTGTACCCTGATTATTCGGCGGTACATTCAGAAGCATGGTTGCATTATGTCCTACCGAATCAAAATACATGTTAGCAAGCTGTGTAATTGTCTTCGGAGTGTTCTTTTTGGTTCCCCAGAACCATCCGGATGTAATACGTCCGTCACACTCTGGTACGGTCCATTTGTTTCCATCTGCATATCCAATGGTATATGGTGTAGTTCCGTTGCTATCAATTGTATTATTTGCTTCATTGACTTTAGATTTTGCCCATGTGTTTTCGTGAGCAACGCCATCTTCATTTCCAATCCAGCGAACGGTTGTATATGCCTGAGCTCCGAATAACATACAGTCAGCATCCTTGCCTGCCTTTTTTCCCTGGTGTTTCTGGATTGTATCAAACCATTTTGTAAACTCATAGTCCTGTGCATTGGCACCGCTTCCTTTGGCTCCATCCATCCATACTTCAACAAAATGTCCGTTATTGCCGTACTTTGAATTTCCAAGAATTTCTTCTAACTGATTGTTATAATATTCATTATAATCTAATACGTCATTTTCCTTGCTTGTCGGTTTTCCATTGGCATCATAATATCCGTAAGATGGCTCATGAATATCCCACGGAGACAGGTAAAGTCCCATGTCCATATTATAGGTTGTACACGCAGCAGATATCTCCGCAAGAATATCTCCTTTATACCCTGCTGCCTCTGCATCATATTCTGTATATTTACTCGGCCAGATACAGAAACCATCATGATGCTTTGCTGTTATAATGAGTTTCTTGAATCCTGCATTCTTTAATGTACGTACGAGTGTGTCTGCATCAAAGTTATCTTTCAATGTAAAGATTTCACTCGGTTTTTTATCTCCGTAATGCTCTCCCCACTCAATTTCATTGAACGTATTCGGACCGAAGTGGCAGAATGCTGCCAGTTCATCTTTCTGATATTTGTACTGGTTCGCATCCGGTACAACTTTATCTGATTCTGGTTCTTTTGTACTCTTATCAGTACAGTCAGAATCTGTCACTCCGCTTTCAGCTGCGGCAGCAGATACAGTGACAACTGCCGGTCCAATTGAACTAAATACAGTTGTCACTCCAAGAACAAGGCCCATAAACATTGATACGGTCTTTTTCTTCATTTTGTTCCTCCTCATTATTCATACGGGCAGGAATCAGGACTTCCTGACTCCCGCCTGTTTGAACTAATTTTTTCCTTTTATAAAGCCAAGGTTAAGTGTTTCTTAATCCTCTTTTTTACGTTTTACTACACCAAGTCCTGCAGCTGCCGATGCTGCTAAAGCGAACAACCATGTTACTACATTTGTTGTATCTCCAGTCTTAGCTGCATGTGATGTAGTACTTCCAGTACTTGTAGTACCCTTGTTACCTGATCCAGTATTAGTAGATCCTGTATTGGATGATCCGTTATTGTTTGATCCGCCATTAGATGAACCATTGTTGGATGCTCCGCTGTTGCCATCATCCTTCTTATTGTCATCCTTCTTGTCGTCGCCCTTATTGCTGTCGTCTTTCTTGTCTTCTTTTACTTTCAGGGCTTCTTTTGCTTCTTTTACAGCTTTCACTGCTGCGTCGATCTCAGCCTGTGTTGCTTCTGGATTATCCAGTACTGCATTCGCTTCATCGATTGCTGCCTGAAGTGCTGCAAGGGACTCTTCTGTATACTGCTCTGTATCTCCTACAACCTTTGTTGCATCTTCTACTGCAGCTTTCAGTTCATCCTCTTAACAGGTGCCTCTGGCTTCGGTGTCTCTTTCTCAACAAGAGATTTCTGTGCTGCCTGAACTGCTTTCTCTGCTGCGTCTACTTTTTCCTGTGATGCATTCTCATCAGCTAATACTTCTTTCGCTGCTTTGATTTCTTTCTGAAGCTTCTCAATAGACTCTTCTGTGTATTTGTCAACTAATGCGGCATCACCTTCTGCTGCTGTAATTGCAAGCTTCAGAGCATCTTTCTTGGCTTTCGCTTTCAGAGCTTTCATCTTATCTTCTACATTTGTCTTTGCTTCATTTACTTTATTCTGATCAGCATCTGGATCGTCGTAAATAGCCTGCGCAGCTTTGACTGCATCTTCAAGATCTTTTAAAGATGACGGTGTGTATTGCTCTGTCTCTGCAAGTTTTTTGTTTGCTGTATTAATTGTTGCTAACAGATTTTCTTTCGCAATTGTAAGCTCATCTTTTGCAAATGTTACAGCAATTGTATGATCTGCAACAATACCTTCGAAAGCATACTCTGTTGCAATAGTTTCTACATTCTCTCCGTCAACGGCAATACTTTCAATATGATATCCCTTGTCAGGAGTGATTGTGAACACTTTGGATGTTCCCTTATAAGCTTTTGTTTCGTAACTTGTTTCGTCTTTTGCTCTCTCTTTGATCTCGTCTTTCAGTTCAATCTTTCCGCCTTCACCTGCTGTTGCTGTGATTGTAAACTGTGTCTGAATATCAGCAAGTTTTGCTGTGATTTCATCTTTCTTCTTATCTACAGCTTCCTGAGTAGATGTTGCTGTCAACAGCTTTCCTGCATTCACAAGTTCCTGAAGTTCTACAAGAGCTGCTGCAGAATATTTATCTTTATCTTCTGCTTTAAGAATTTTTTCTGCCTCAGCAATCGTTGCTGTAAGTTCTGTAAGGTCTGCTCCCTTCAGTGTTGTAAATGTCGCTGCTTCTGATTTTTCAGACTCATTTCCTGCAGCATCCACTGCTGTTACTGTTACGTTGTACTCAGTATTTGCTGTAAGGTCTGCCAGATCATACTCTGTTCCTGTGATAAGTTCATCATTTACTTTCTCATTGTTCAGGTATACATTGTATCCGGCTACTTCTACGTTATCTTTAGACGCTGTCCAAGTGAGCTTTGCTCCTGTATGAGCAATCTCGGATGCTTTCACATCTGCCGGAACTGTTGGAGCTTCTTTATCTGCAGCAGCTTTATCTACGTAAGTAATAATCGGTGTAATATGAGCAGATGGTTTGCTTGGATTTCCGTTACATTTTGCTACTACACGGATCATGTCGCCTCGAGTCACTTCGATTTCTTCTGCCTTTTCCCAGTTTCCTTCTTTCTTTTTACTGGTTTCAAGTGTCAAGTTCTTCTTCTCTGTTCCATTTACATAGAGGCTTAATGTAACTGTTCCGCCTGCGTTATCATTCTGACGAAGATATGGCTCATTATCTCTAACTTTGAATGATACTGTTCCGCTCTTTGGTACTCTGTATGCCATTGCTGTTGAGATATTTGTGCTTGGCGGTGCAGAAAGTAAACCGTGTTTGTCTGGACTGCTTGCTGTAGTTACATGCTGATCATCATCAATACCAGGTCCATAATATGTATGAGTAGCCCAGTTTGGCCAGCCATCTTTATCAACAGATGTCATATTCGCCCAGTCACCGGATCCGTCCTTCATCTGTCCGAACCAGACATTTCCCTGCTGTCCGTTTATATAATCTAAAGTCCAGTTGTATTCATTTTTCTGCTTGATCGCATACTCTTTTGTAGTTCCATCTTCCGCTGTGATACGAAGTGTCATTCCGTCTGCTACTGCATCCTTATCTGCCAGTTCTTTTCCAGCATTTACTACAGAAACAGTTGCTGTATCAGCTACCGTAAGACTCGCCTTCAGTTCCTTTACTGTTGTTGGATTTTTCTCTGTGTAAGGAACTTCCAACTCTGTTCCTCTCACTTCATAGTAAGAAGCTTTCAGTTCTTTATCAGAACTTGCAACGACTGTATAAGTTACATTTTCTTTTCCTTCATATGAAAGAACAACTTTTGCTCCTCCCTTTACAACATCTGTTCCTTCAAGTACGTTCTCACCGTCTTTAACAGTAACTTTGACGCCTGTATCTACGATGATATTTTTAAGGAAAGCTTCTACTGTTGTGTTCTTCGGAAGTTCACTTACGTCTGTTCCGGAACTTTATATACGTTAGATCTCAGGATAAGAGTGTCTGCTACTACATCACTCTCTGCTGCTCCGATCTCCGGTACTGCTGTGATCGCATGGCCGAAGAAATCGTGATCGATCGTATAACCATTTCTGTCAACCACTACTTTACCCTTATTGATTGCCGGAGAATTTTCTGCAAGTTTGTATCCGTCGAATACTGTTTCTTTAGTTGGATCTTCGTGTTTTCTAGCTGCTTTGTCTGTTGCTACAGAATCTGGACCGGAACCTGCATTCTCAAGTACTTTTGTTCCTGCGTTTACTTTTACAGGAGCTGCATCGTTCGGATAATTCTTTACATTATAATATAAGTTATTGCTATAAGTTTTATTTCCGCTAGGATTCCATTCCTTTACATTAACTGGTGTATTACCTGCGAAGTAGAAAATATTATTTTCCATATCTACAGGACCGCCATTGCCATGGCTTCTGTGCCAGATGGTATTGAGACCTTCTTTGATATAGAACGTATTGTTGTAAACCTGACAATTTCCGGAGTTACCTGCCGGGTCCAATGGTCCCATATCTTCGTTCTGACTGATATTGTAACGGAATGTATTGTTAACAGAATTTCCTCCACAGAACATGATGGTACTTGCGGTATTTCCGTGGCTGTAGTTGTACTGATAGTTTGTTCCGTCACCATAGTCAGCATCCCAAGGCTGTCCATCGCCATTACCACTTGCGGCATTCAATGTTTTAAACATTCATTATACTGGAAAATCGCATTTTTACATTTCCATGGCCAGATACCGGCTGCCACTCGTCCTGCTCCAACGTCCTGTTTACCAATCTCTTTTCCATTTGCATCCAGTCTTGGCTGTTGCTGTGCATAATCTGTTGTATTAATCTGTTCAGCTGCGTTCTCTGACACATTGTACTGAATCAATGGTCTGTCAAGATACATGGTTGTGATTGCATCTCCACCTACGTGGTTCAGATAGTTGTTCTCGATGACTACATTGGAGGAACCATATTTTGCCATCGTTGCATCCGGAAGTTCACCTGTTTCGAACTGTCCCCACTGATAGGTATATCCTACTGCAATTCCCCAACGGTTTACCTTATTCAAAGAACAGTTTCTAATCTGGACGTCATTATATCTTGCAATTCCTGTTTCGCCTTCATTCGTTGGTTTTGCAACGATGAAGTAGATACCACCGTTTGTCATATGCTTGTTATAAACGTTTCCTGTTACATCATGGATATAAAGATCATTCAATACGATATGATCTACTGTTCCATTATCCTTTGCAACTCCGGCAACACCGGTTCTGTCCATTGCGTATGCATCATTATACGCTTTACCTTGTTCAGTATCTGTTGCACTCTTTCTGTCGTTGGTCAGTTCCAGACCTTCGATTTCAAGGTATTCAGTATCTTCAATTAAAATACTGGAGGATACAGTACCTTTCCATTTATGGTTCTGGTTATCCAGCGGATTACCATAATTCAGCTCCCACTGTCCATGACCATTTGTATTGATCTTTGGTTTCTCTCCTTCTCCATAAGTAGATATCTTCACCGGTGCTTCTGCAGTACCGCTGTCCTCTTTTGTGAACTTAAGAGCCTGATCCTCAAATACAGATCCCTTTTTCAGAAGAACTGTGTCTCCCGGCTCAAGGTTAAGCTCATTCACTTTTTTAAGTGTCTGGAACGCCTTGTTTTCAGCTGTTCCAGCATTACTGTCTTTTCCATCTTTTGAATCAACGTAATAGGTTGTTCCTGTCGCAGCAGACTCCTTTGCATTAACCGGAACTGTCGGCACCATTGATGCAACTGTTGTTCCAGCAAGCGCAAGAGCCAGCGTACGACTCATCCATTTTTTCTTCATAGCTTTTCTCCCTCCATTATTGTATATTCTTCAAGGTTATTCGGTTTACATTCTCCATGTTACCTGCCACCTGAGAACCTGTTTCACGCTGCGTGATCATATCATCATACTTCTGCTCACGCAGTTCTCTTTCGACCGCGATCCTTGCCATCTCAAGGTCTGCATTTTCATCGCTGTCTCCAAAGATCCACTCTCGGCTTTGATAGTGTTCCTGTATTTCATCCTCTGTCAGTTTCATACCTTCACGATTGGTATCGTTACAGTACTTTTCTTTTAACGTGCTGATTTCATAATCCAGATAAAGCTGAAACGTATATTCTTTAAGCCCGTAGATTACTTCGCCTTTTTCTACTTTCTCACTTCGCTCTGCATTTTCATCTTTCCAGCGTTTTTCCAGTGCTTCATAACTACTGTCTGTGATATCTCCCTGTTCTTTTGCAAGATCGTAAACAGCATGAATGTGTTTCAACTCTTCTACTGTATTATCCGCCAGAATTTCATACCCGTGTTTTCCATCATACTGTTTTTTCCAGAAGTCATCTTCATATATAGCGCCATACTCCTGCTGAATCTGTATCTTTGTATCATATTCAACTGCCTTCATACAGTTCAGATACTCTTCTTTACTAATTACGTGTTCCGCAACAGTAAGATCGAATTGATTTGCCTTTTTATATTGAATGATTCCGGCAACAGTTCCTGTAACAGCAATCGCCAATAGAATGATTCCAAGCTTTAGGAATTGCTTCTTTCGATTCTTCATAAATCCTGCGCCCTTCCTATTTGAATTTTTGTTTTATCTTCACATAGATTCTTTTTATCCACATTAACTTTATTATAGCAATCTGGTTTTTTTTCGGCTCGTTTTTTTTAGTTGATTTTCATGCCATTTTTGTCTAATTCGGAACTAAACAGAAATTTCTTTTTTATTTATTTCCATTAAAAAAAGACCATGAAAAAAATGTTTTTTTCATAGTCTTTTTTAGCATCAAATTTTTAGTTTTCCAAATCAACAATCTGATTATTCTCTAATGTATAATTACCGCCATCCATATTTTTACGAACGAACGGAACGCCTTTTCTTACATAGAAAGTATTATCTTTGATCAGTGCATCCGGGTTCTCTGCCGGACTGATCGTTCCTCCAAGGTCATCGAAACTGACATTGTTACGGAACGTATTATGAATTGCTTCCTGCAAACAGAACATCACACATCCGCCTTCGTTCTGTCTGCTGTAATTATACTCATAAACGGTTCCGTCACCGGAATCTGCATCATATGCCATACCGTCCTGATTCAGTCTTGTATCAGTGCCTTCATTATATCGGAACAACGCATCCTTACACTTCCAAGGCCAGATAGCTGCTGCCACCTTTCCCAGGCGATTACCCGGCTCGCTATAGATCCGATCATTGATCTCACAGGCGATGGAATCTGTCATATTGTGCTCTATGAGTGGACGAAGTGCATACATCGATGTAATGCCGTCACCACCTGCTGCCTTTACATAATTATCGCGGATCAGCATATTTTCGTGACCATATTTCAGGAAGATTTCCTCATCAAGCTCTGCTCCCTGGAACTTGTCATGTGCATAAGTATAACCGACAGCAATTCCCCAACGGCTCACCTGATACACAAAGCATCCCTCAACTGTGACATCTTTATAACGTGCTACTCCGGTCAGTTCTTCGTTCTCCGGACGAAGCGCTGTCATGTAAATGCCACCGTTATTCATATGCTTGTCATATACATTACCATTCACATCATGGATCAGAAGATTACGCAATGTGATTCCATGTCGCACCCCTTTGTCTTTTGCTACAACAGCAACACCTGTGCGGTTCATCTTGTCTCCAAGGGAATAGTACTCGCCGATAATTTTGTCTGCCTCGTTTGTGATCTCCAGATCTTCTACGATGATATATTCTGCATCATACAGCAGAACTGCGGAAGATACATACCCGCGATATACATGAGTTGGTGAATCTAATGGGGCTCCATAATTCTGATACCAGATTCCCTGCCCACAAGCCTCAATACGCGGCGCATCGCCTTCTCCGTAAGCTCCGATCACGATTGGTGCATCTTCTCTCCCACTGTCTGTCACTTGAAGATACTGTCCGCAAAAGATGCTCCCACGCTCAAGTAATACATGATCTCCCGGCTGCAGACTTCTCTGATTGATTGCAAAAAGACTTGCGAATGCACTTTCGCTTGTCAGTCCATCGTTCGAATCATTTCCTGTCTTCGAACTCACGTAATACGTCTTCGATAAGCTTGTCATATGCATCCTCCCGTAATCTTTTTTCAATAATCTGTTCTACCTCTTCATAAGTAAAGAGATCTCCGAAATATCGACCGAATAAATCCATATTTTTTTCGTAAAATTCTTTCTTCTCCTGCTCTGTGACATCCGGACACAGACCTGTGCTTCGAACCGCCTCACTTGGCTGGACAAAATCCAGTTTCAGTCTTGTCAGCTCATACTGCAAATACGCCGGTGCTGAAAAATAACGTGGTCCATAGAACAGCTTCTCCTCCTGCTCCATCATCTTCAGCTTTTCATTATGATTCTGTCTTCTTGCTTCAAGTCCCTCCATAGAAGGATCCTCAAGCAATCCCATTTTATGTGCTAAAAGGAAGGCACCTTGCGCCTTCCTTAAACATTCCTGTTTTATACAATACTTTTGCTGCATTATTTTACCGCTCCTGTAATTCCGTTTGCAAAGCTCTTCTGTAAGCACAGGAAGATGATTGCAGTCGGAAGTGTACAAATCAATACACCAAGCATCAGCATACCATAGTCAACACTATAACCACTCTTCAGGTTCGCTACAAGCATCGGCATAGTGATTGCTTTGCTGTCCTGTAAAATGATCGTTGGCCATAAGTAGTTATTCCATGCACTCATGAATGTTACAGTCATAGCTGCTCCATAAGTAGATTTCATAACCGGGATAAACATCTTAAAGAAGATCTGAAATTCGTTTAATCCCTCAAGTCTTGCTGCTTCGATAATATCATGCGGGAAAGAACGGGCTGCCTGTCTGAACAGCATGATCATAAACGGAGTGGAAATTGTCGGAAGCGCAAGTGCGATCCATGTATTAACCAGTCCCCATGAAGTAAACATCTTAAACAGCGGAATCATAATGGCTACGAAAGGAAGCATCATTGCAAGAAGAAGAATACTCATTAAAGTATCTTTTCCTTTGTCATGATAAATCTCGAATCCATATCCGGCGATTGAACACACAAGCAGTGCTACAACTGTAATGATGATCGCATTTCGGAATGAGTTATACATTGCAAGCCCAAGATTCTGCATGCCTACCAGTGTCTTAAAGTTCTCTATCAAGTGAGTACCCGGATAGAGTTTACCTCTTACGACATCGATACTTGAGTTTGTTGCTCCGCAAAGCATGTAATACAGTGGAAATGCAGACAGAAAGCTTGCAATAATCAACACTGCATAAGAAACTATTGATTTCAATTTAGTCACGTTTGTCACCTACTTTCATCTGAATTGCAGACAGAATTGCTACCATTATAAGAATACATACAGACAATGCTGCTGCATAATTAAATTTCGGTGTCTCTACAAAGGAAATATTGTAGATGTAGTGTGCCAATGTCATAGTTGACTTACCAGGTCCACCTGCTGTCAGGTTCATAGACTCATCAAACAACTGAAGTGTTCCTGAAGTTGACATAATTGCTGTCATAAGGATTGTTGGCTTCAGAAGCGGAATTGTAATCTTTATAAACTGCTTAAATGGTGTTGCTCCATCGATATAACTTGCTTCATATACGGAATAATCAATATTCTGTAATCCTGCAAGATAGAATACCATATTGTATCCTGTCCATCTCCAGATCAAAGCTATAACAATTACCCAACGAGCCGGCCATGTACTCTGGAACCAGTCGACAGAGGATAATCCAATTCCTGTAAGAACTCTGTTCACAACTCCGTCCGGAGCAAACAAGGACTTGAAGATCATAGAGTAAGATACAAGTGATGTTGCACACGGAAGGAAGATCAATGTACGGAAAAGACCTTTACATCTGATCTTTGGACTATTCAAAAGCTGTGCCAGGATCAAGGCAAGAACAAGCATGATCGGCACCTGGATCAAAAAGTAAAAGAACGTATTAAACAAGCACTGTTGAAATGTTTTATCCTGGAAAACTCTGGTATAATTCGATAACCCGGTAAACACTCCCCCTGTTTTTCTAAAAGAAAGCAGGATTGCCTGTGCCATTGGATAAAAACAAAACACAAAAATTAAAATAGCTGCTGGAAGCAAAAACGCCCATCCGGTAAGATTATACTTTTTTTCTAATGTCAATTTTGTTTTCTTTTTTCCCATTTTTTTCTCCTAAAACAGAACCGGGAACGCAATACTGCACTCCCGGTACGTTCTGTTTCTAATCTTTGATGATTACTCACCAACATTAAATTCTACTGTATCCTGAGCGTTCTTGATCTCGCTGTCAATGTCAGCGCCATTCTGAACAACATTTGTGATTGCATCTGTTAATGCACTTCTAACATCTGAGTAGTATGCGCCATAATCGATTCCAGGAACCTTTCCAGCGAAGTCTACGATGTCTTTGTATACAGCCTGTCCAGCGTAGAAATCAGATGTCTCATTGTAAACTTTAGACTCAGCAGCCGGTAAGTAACTTGCGATTGCTCCAGCGTTTGGAAGAAGATCATCATATAACTCTACGCTTCCACCGAATGTTGTCTTAAGGAAGTCATATGCAAGGTCTGTGTTCTTGCAGTTAGAAGATACTGCCCAGCTTGCTCCACCACAGTTTGCGTAGTTTGTAGCACCCTCAACATCATCAAGTTTAGGCATGTTTACGATAGACCATTTTCCAGCCTGATCGTCAGCTGCCTGAATTGAAGACATGATCCAGCATCCCTGGATAACACCAGCTGCTGTTCCCTTGTTCATAGAAGCGATGTACTGATCCCAGTCAGTGTAATCAACCATGATTCCTTCGTCGATGAGCTGTTTGTATGTCTCGATTGCTTTCTTAAGAGCTTTGTTATTAACTAAGTCAACTTTTCCGTCTACCATCGGAGAAGCACCTGCAGACTGAAGCATCTCGATGATGATCTCAGATCCGCCTGAGCTTGTAAGCATTGGAACATTGTTTGTCTCAACTACTTTTTTAGCTTTTTCGATGAAGTCTGACCATGTTGTGTCTTTGAAGTCATCTACTGTAAGACCAGCTGCCTCAACCATGTCTTTACGGATTGCCATGATTGTAGCACCGTTATCAAATGGTACACCATAGTTCTTTCCATCTACTGTAGAGTCAGCTAACTTTCCTGCTGAGAAATTTGAAAAATCAATTCCTGAATCTGTCAGTTCTGTAAAGATTCCTGAATAGTTTGCAACGTTTTTGTGGAAAGAGTAATCCTGCATCAGGAAGATGTCCGGCAATGTGCTGTAATCATCAGCTTCAGCTGCTGTGATCAGAGCTGTCTCAATATCTGAATATACTTTTTCCTGAATATCCAGTTTGAAATCCGGGTGATCTTTCTGGTAGATTGCCTCTGCCTGTTTCATTGCATAAACGTTGAAGTTAGGATCCCAGCACCATACGCTCAGTGTGTTTTCCTGTGATGCATCATTCTTTGCATCAGTGTTGTTGTCAGCTTTGCTTCCGCATCCTGCAAGTACAGATACTGACATTGCTGCTACTAAAAGTGCGCTCAATACTTTCTTTTTCATAGTTTTTGTCCTCCTTATACATTTAAAAGTACTGCTTTATAAAATATGAAATGCATTCCTTGCGTTTCATAAGTTATCTTTATTCAACATCATCTACCCAACGCATCTCGCCTGGCTCTAAATCCAGTTCATATACACAGTTGCCATTGATATATACATCTGTGTGTCGCGCTTCTGATGAGTTATTAATAACTGCGATCTTCTTACTCTTCGGGAATACAGTTACTTCTGTATCAACATTTGTTACATAGTAATGCTTCATCTCTTTTTCCATGCCTGCTGCATAGTAAATAGCACGAAGAAGAATTCTACAGTTCTGTGGAGAATATGGAAGACCTGCAAAGTATACGCTATGTCCTTTTCCATATTCATTAACAACCATCTGGCTGTACTCTCCATCCATTGCAAGGATCTGGTAATTCTTGCCCTGTGCATAGACACGGCTTGTTCCCTCACCAAAATCTATTTTACCTTCAATATCCTCTAAAATAAAGTGGTTTGCATCTAATTCATTATACTTATCTGTATTAAGTGAGAAACACATCTCACGATCTACGCCAAGTACATCTGACAGCTGGAAGAATCTTCCCTGATGCTGATATGCTGTCGGTTCACCAACTCCGATGAATCCGCCTCCCTCGTCAACAAAGCGACGAATATTTGTTACAACTTCTTCATCGATCCAGTTTTCAGCTCCACTAAATGCTGTATATGCATCACCTACATTGATGATTACTCCAATGTCTTCCGGAATACCTTTCTTCACGTCATCAAAGGAGATGAATTCAACTTCGAATGGCATACCACTTAAGCACTCAAGCACACCTTCTGCTGAATAAGTCTCTCTGTGCCAGATTGCGTGATGTACCTGATTGGACATCCACTTTCTCAGTCCTCCCCAACAGTTGAGGATTGCAACCTTAAATGGTGCTACATAGGAAGGTGTTCCCTGCATATTCTCATGAATCTGACGGAACTCTGTAACAACTTTCTGGATCTCATCAATGAATCCCGGCCAGTTACTGGCAAGTTTTAAGTATCCGCCGTATCCGATTCTGTCTAATGGTGAACGAAGAAGAGCACGTCTTGCTTTTCTCCAGTTGTCTCTTGCTTCTCCGATCGGATCTCCGCCTTCGCAGATACATCTGGGAAGAAGTATGGTAAGAGACGTCCCTCTGTATAATCAACGCCTTTGATATCAGAAATCATACGAAGTGTCACACCACTTCCAACAGAACCTACAACTGCATCAAGTCCGATGCCTGCAAAGTATTTACCATAAGGCTCTGTTCCGATCCAGTGATCTCCAAGGAACATCATAGCTTCTTTTCCATAAGAGTGAACGATATCAACCAGCTCTTTCGCGAGTGCACAAACTTCAATCTGCTGGAATTCAATAAAGTCACGGAATTCTTTGCTCGGTACGCGGAACATACTGTTGTGATATCCCTGATCCACGATAAATTCCGGACGGAATTTATATCCTGCCCATTTTTCAAATTTTTCTAAGATATATGGACTTACACTTGCACTGTATCCAAACCACTCAACGTACTTTTCTCTCTTCTGATCATCAAAAGTTAATGTGAACTGATGGAAAAATGTTGTAAATCGAACAACATCTATATTCGGATTCTCTTCACACCATCTTTTCAGCTTTTCCTTTACATACTTCTGTGTCTTCGGCTGTCTTACATCATATGTCAACTGATGTGGTGTATCCTGCCAATCATTTGTAATGAAGTTATACATATGTACCGGATCCCAGATAAGGAATGCCAGAAAGCTTACTGTATATTCATGATATGCCTTTGTCTGGATCTCAACTTCTCCTGAAGCTTCATCAAATTCCCATTTATCTGTAGGAACAATCTCTCCAGTTGTACGGTCGATCACTTCCCACCAACGTTTTGGATCATCTAACGTATTTACTTTCAGCTGCTCTGTGTGAAATCCTTCCATTAAGCGAATACGAAGTGTTTCGCCTCTTGCTGTCACACGGTTACTGATCAAATATTCCTGCTGAATTTCTTCCGGATTGGCACTTGCCCACTCATTATCTTTTCTTGTTGTATAATAAGTAGCGTATTTCTTAACCGGCTCTGACAGAAGTTCTTCTGGCATCTCTGTTCCGTCACAATCTCTCAACGCATCTGCTCCCAAGAGATTCTTTAATCGTAATGTCTCGTCAATAACATCTGCATCTGTCGGCAGCGTCAATCTTCCCGTCATCAATATGTTCCCCTCCAAATAACTTTTATTCTTACTTATCTCACGACTAAAGTATAACGTTTTCACCAATGGATATCAATTTCATTGTTGCTCGGTTTGTTATATTTTTTGCTTTTTTATTACTAAATACTGTTTTTCTTATTATTTTTATGTATAATATGTT
>NZ_QTZH01000046.1:0-20937 GCF_003462585.1 Ruminococcus sp. OM04-4AA
CTTCAACTGCTACAATATCATCAGCAACTAATACATAATCGGTATGTCCCATATCCCCGATTGCGTAACCTCTGCCGTATAACTTCGGATTGACAAGTTTTACTTTCTGCTCATACTTGAAATGCTTTTCGCCAGCCTGCACAGGAATTTCCACCACAACATTTTCGCCTTTCTGTATGTCAGAATAAAGGTTATAGCTTCGTCTGGCTATGACCTTGCGATTGTTTTTATCTCTTTCAAAGATAGGCTCGCTTTCCCCTGCAAATTCAAGAGTTCCAAAAGACTGTGCCATATCTGGCACGACATATTTCATTTCCATATTGTTTTACCTCGTTTCTTTCTATTTTGATAATTGATAAGTTAATTGATTGTGATTTCTTATTCTAGCGGTTTGGGAAGTACCAGCAATCCCACAGATAGTAAAGGGTAAAATCAATGCTTACGCACCCTTGACTATCCGTGTTCTTGCAGGTTGTTGGCAGACAAGCCAGAATAAGCAAAAATCTGCCGTTTGACCGCTTCGGCGGAGAACGTGATTTTTCTTTCATCATACCGTTACCGCCTTATGATTTTTTCATTTTACGGAGTTTGTAAAGATATGTTCCAGCCAGTCCACCAGCAGACGCAAGCAACATCACGATAAATGCCATTACATTTGTACTGTCGCCCGTTTTTGGACTGTCGCTAGGTCTGTTAGGCTTTTCCGGTGTCGGTGGTGTTTCGGGTTTCTCTGGTTCTTCTGGCTTTTCCTTAAAAGTAATCGTCTGTCCCTCGTCCTCAATATCCTTATGCTCGGTAACTTTCTTCGGCTCGTCTGGATTGCTTAAATCGTATAATTCCTCAAAAGTTACAAGCTGTTTTCCGTCAAGGGAAGTAGCGTCAAAGGTAAAGACAACTTCCACTTTCATGTTTTCGCTGTCAGCAGTAAAGGTGTAATCACTTTCCACACGTTTTCCATTGATAAGAAACTCTGCATTTTCTTCTTTCAACATCTGCCAGCCCACAAGTTTGTACTGTGTACCGACTTCTAAGCCCTCTAAGGTTACGGTATCAATGATTGTAACGTCTTTTCCTGCTTCAATCTCTTTGTTGCCGTCCTTATCGGTAGCAGTCGTATGAATTTTGATGATACGCTCTGTGATAAGTACCGTCTGCCCGTCGTCCTCAATGTCCTTGTGTTCCGCAACTTTTACGGGTTCGTCTGGATTGCTTAAATCATACAATTCCTCAAAGGTAACAAGGTTCTTGCCACCTAAAGCAGACGCGTTGAATGTATAGGAAATTTCCACTTTCATTTCTTCATCATCAGCGACAAAGGTATAATCGTTTTCTACACGTTTCCCGTCAATGATAAGCTCGGCGTTTTCTTCCTTTAACATCTGCCAACCTTTGAGCTGGTATTTTGTGCCTTTTGTAAGTCCGTCTAATTTGACAGTATCAACAATCGTAACCTCTTTTCCTGCAAGGATAGTCTTTTCGCCGTCCTTGCTGGTTGCTGTGGTATGGATAGAGATTTCTTTTTCGTATTCATCAGTCAAAGTCCCTAAATCAATCACAAGATTATTTCTTGATACCACGATTTCAAAAGGTGGGATAAGTTCAAAGCCTTTGTTACTGTTGCAACGCATTTCTTCAATGATGTAGGTATCATAAGGCAATGCACCTTTGCTGTCGTCTGGTTCAGAAGTTCCAAACCACACACCGTCCTCGCTGGTCTTGCCTGCGTTAGTATTGTGCTTGTGAGAAGCCCAGTCAGCAGAAGTGGAGAATTGCCCGTTATCATCAGTTACCACCACATGATTTTCGCCCGTCGTCTTGCTTGTGATCCTAAAGGGAACATCAGCAAGACGCTTGTGTGTGCCTGCACCGATTTTTACGCCCTCAATATCGCCACGCTTAATCTGATTATAGATAGAATGGGCTTCGTCGATTAAGTCCACGATTTTTCCGTTTTCTGTGATTGCAAAATCAATCGGTTTTGCACCGTCTGTCAAATATCCGTTTGGAGCTTCACTTTCAGCGATACTGAAATTTCCATAAGGTAAAAGGTCAGCAGAAGTGGAAGCGACACCCTCAAGGTTTGTATGAATAGTCTTTACGACTTCATTTTTCTTGTAGAGCTTGCCCTCAACCAATACCGCATTATCATTTAAGGAAATGATGTCAAAGGCAGTATCTTTCAAAGTGGCACTTCCTTGTGGTTTGGTATCGCCCGTTTCTAAATCTCGTTTCTGAATTTTGACACCGCCACGGATAACCTTGTCTGATACGGAAAACTGGTTACTTCCAGATAATACGGCAAGGTCGCCGTCCTCGGTAATCTGTGTTACATATAAGCCTTTTATCTGTTCGGACTTATCGCCAGCCTGCATATATGCACCCTCTAACAAGTAGCCGTTTGGAGCTTTTGTTTCTTCTACGGTTAGCGTCCCAAGTGGAAGAACCGCTTTGCTGTCCTGCATATAGAAGCTGTCGCCAGATACCTTGTATGCGTCCGCTAATTTTGTAATGTAGTGGGCTGTCCCGTCGCTGTCTGTTTCAGCGATTGTCTTTGTAACCCATGTACGAGTAGCTTCGGCAGGGAGATTGTCTTTATTATAGAAGCCAGCATAATACTTCCATGTAAATTCCGCGCCTGCTAGAGAAGCGTTCCCTTGCGGATTGTTTTTCTGTGTTTCCATGTCAATCTTGAAAAGCTCAATCAAAGTGTCCGTTACTTTTGGCGTATCAGATACTTTCAAAGTCGCTGTCTTTCCAGCTTCAACCTTTAAGGAATATACAGTTTTATCTACCTTATATCCTGCTGGTGCGGATAATTCCTTGATATAGATTGTGCCTGCTTTTACCTCTACAACATCTGTATTTCCGTTTTTATCAGTCGTAAGGGTGGCAAGCTGTTTTGTGCAGTCCTTATCAGCAAAGACACCGTATGTTGCACCAGCAATAGAGTAATTTTCGTTACCGTCTGTAATGCCGGTATTACTGGAAGTCTTTTGAAGTGTAGCATTTCCGACATTCAACTTCGCCCAGAATTGCCCTAATTCCTGTCCCTCGCCAGAGTAGATATAACCTCCACATTCATAGCGTCCTTTATTTTCTTTGACAAAGGCTCTTGCACCAGAGAAAACTTCGTCCTGCGTTGCCTTTGGAATTTCATCATAAGAAGCTCGCACGTTATCACATTGCCAGCCGAGATGTACGCTCAATCTCTGCCAGACTACACATTGTTCCAATAGATAAACTTGTTTGTAGTTCAGTTCCTTGTGCTTCGCCATACTGTTTGACATATTCTAAGGATAACGCCACATCTGAAATCTGGTCGGCACTCATGCGTGAGCTTGCGTCAGCTCTGGTCTTGTAGCCATTCTTAAAATCTGTATTGATGTCGATACAATAGGCAGTTTCGCCCTCAACTTTCATCATGCCCTCATTGAATGTAGAACCAATAGAACCGTCATTCATTACTTTTTCAATGATACCGACACGCTCTGCACTTTCCGTCCAGTATTGCTTACTTTCTGCATGAACGGGTGTAGTCGGTAAAGCAGTAACGACAGTTGCAAGAGCTAAGAAGCCCGTACACAATCGTTTTAATATCTTTTTCATAAATCTAATGCTCCTTTCATTTTGGGTAATAAAATAGCCGTCCAATAAGAACGGCTGAAAATAGAAAAGGAACGTCATTTTAGGCGTTCCATAGTCTATGAAATATTCAATTTTTTCTTGTTTCAATACTGATGTGCTGTACCATATCTTTGCATATCTAGGAAAACTTGCGTATCAAGGCTCATTCGTTGGTAGTAAATAAGTAGTAAATTGATGAGTTTGTTTCCTTGAAAATGCTGATAGATACTGTATTTTAGCGGATAATCAGATTTTTATTGTGTTTTTCTATTATAAATATAATCACAAAAAAAGCTACGATTGAGATTCCTCCTGCATATTTTGAATCCCTTAAAATAGTTCGAGAAACGATTACCGCAAGATAACCAACCATCACAACCTCTGTCCATCTGACAAAGATGCAGAGAAGATTCCAGATAATCTGTGCGATCAGCTGCTCTTCGCCTGACACTCGTATAAAACTATCTCTTATGATTGCAAATACATTTCCAAGTTCTCCGACATACTGGATCGTCCCTACAAAACAAAGCAGTCCGGCAATCGCATAAAGTGCAAACACGAAAAACATCTGTGCGATTGCTACAACAAATTTTGCTCCAAGAATTTCCCATACGGATTTCGGAGTCATCCAGATCATATAGCTTTGCTTTGTTTTCAAATCTCTGTTCAGAATCAGAATACTCTCAATTCCCATATAGAACACTACAAAATACGATCCGACTAATAAAAGCGTTGCACTGATTCCCATCAATGCATCCTTTTCAACCAGCATACCTCCAAGAAATGTAAGCACACAGACAGCTAAAGCTACCATAACAATCATTCTCGAAGTCCGCTGTTTCTTCCATTCATATTTCATTAATTTTCCCATCGATACTCCCTCCTTACATCTTCTGCAGATAAAGCTCTGCAAGTGAATTTCCCGTTGTCATTCTCTCTGTCTCAACATTCACAACATCCACAAGCTGTCCATCTTTTATAAAAATCGCATCCTCAATAAAGCTTTCTACCTCTTCAATCAGATGGGTAGAGATCACCATTGTACGATTCTCATCTGCTTCTTCCAGGATCAAAGCAATGATCTCTTCTCTCGCTTTATAGTCCACACCGTTCAAAGGCTCATCTAACAAGAGAAGATCTGCTTTTCTTGCCAATGTTGCAGCCGCTTTCAGCTTGGCATTCATTCCGCTTGACATTGCAGACGCTTTCATCTCTTCATTCAAGCCCAGGCGTTCAATTGTTTTTCTAAACTGCTCTCTGTCAAAATCCTCAAAGAAATCTGCATAATATGCTTCCACGTCTTTTACTTTCATATAGCTATAGAAAAATGGTTCCGTAGACATATATGCAATGGAAGCTTTGTCATAATAACTGAGTGGATGTCCCTCAAATAAGATTTCTCCTTCTGTCGGCTTTGTCAGTCCTGCTGCCATCTTCATAAGCGTTGTCTTACCGCTTCCGTTTTCTCCAAGAAGACCATAAATCGTGCCCTTTTTCAAGTTCAGCGTAAGTTCTTTAACTGCTTCTTTATTCCCAAACTTCTTCGTGATACTTCTATACTCTAACATCATTTCTACTCCTCCTCGTAATCGGCAATCTGCTCGATAATCTCGCCTTTCTGAAATCCGAGATCACGCATCTCATGTACAAAATTCTTCAACAACTCTTCCGCCATCTCTTTCTTCACATTATCAAACATATGCTCCTCCTCCGACACAAATGTACCGATTCCTCGCTTCGTGTAACAATATCCTGCCAACTCCATCTCCCGGTAGATTCTCGCCGCTGTATTCTGATTCACCTTATAAAGAACTGCAAGTTCTCTGTTCGACGGCATCTTCTCACCCGGTTTCAACTCGCCCTTTACCATCTTTTTCTTAAGCTCGTTGATCACTTGAAGATAGATTGGACTTCCTGAATTATATTCCATGTGATCCCTCCATTTATCTTTTTTGCATTTGCTGTATCAGTGCTATAGTTAGATAGTACACTGGGTTTTTAGTTTTGTCAATATAAATATAGACATTTTTCTCTTTGATTGATGGTTATTCTGACGACAGCCAGTTTGATTGTTTTGATTTTGAATTATACACATAAAAAATAGACGTCCTTGCTTTGGCCAGCAGACGTCTATTTTTAATACTTTGCTACTGTAATTTACTCAATCTGCCAGTCAATCGGCTCGATTCCATTCTTCTCCAGAAATGCATTTGTCTGACTGAATGGCTTGCTTCCAAAGAAACCTCTGTAAGCAGCCAGCGGGCTTGGATGCGGTGCTTCCAGGATAAGATGCTTTGGATTCGTAAGCATTCTCTTCTTCCTTTGCGCAGGAGCTCCCCACAGAATAAAGACAATCGGTCTGTCCTGACTGTTCAGAGCCAGAATTGCTGCATCTGTGAATTCTTCCCATCCAATTCCTCTGTGAGAGTTCGCCTGATGCGCGCGCACAGTCAACACCGTGTTTAGCATTAATACTCCCTGCTCGGCCCATTTTGTCAAACATCCATGACTTGGAATCGTACATCCAAGATCATCATGAAGTTCTTTATAAATGTTCACAAGTGACGGTGGAATATCCACACCTTTCTGCACGGAAAAGCTTAATCCATGTGCCTGACCGTTATTATGATAAGGATCCTGTCCAAGGATCACAACCTTCACATTCTTCAGTGGAGTCAGATGAAATGCATTGAAAATATCCTGTGCCGGTGGAAAGATCAGTTTTGTCCTGTATTCTTCGTTTACCGTCTCAAATAATTTCCTATAATAAGGTTTAGAAAACTCTCCTTTCAACGCCTCATACCAGTCTCCGTTCAAACCACTCATTTTTATTTCCCTCTTCTTTCTGCTTCAACCATTCTCTACAGTCTGACAGAAATTCCTTCGTTTCTTAAATACTCTTTTACTTCTTTGATTTCCAGCTCTTTATAATGGAATAAAGATGCTGCCAATGCTGCATCTGCACCGCCCTCTGTCAGTGCCTCTTTAAAATGTTCCAACGTTCCGGCTCCACCGGACGCAATCACCGGAATGGATACACTATCTGCAATTGCCCGTGTCAATTCCAGATCATATCCGGCCTTCGTTCCGTCACCGTCCATACTCGTCAGAAGAATCTCACCTGCGCCAAGGGCCTCTACTTTCTTCGCCCACTCAATCGCATCGATTCCGACATCCAGACGTCCACCGTTCTTATAAATATTCCATCCTGTTCCGTCTGCTCTTTTCTTCGCGTCAATCGCCACTACTACACACTGGCTTCCAAACTTCTCTGCCGCTTCACGGATCAGCTCCGGTCTGTTGATTGCAGAAGAATTGATTGAAATCTTATCCGCACCTTCTCTTAACAATGCACGGAAATCATCAACTGTCCGGATTCCTCCGCCGACAGTAAACGGAATAAACACACATTCCGCAACCTTTCGTACCATATCAACAACTGTTCCTCTATCATCTGAAGAAGCTGTGATATCCAGAAATACAAGTTCATCAGCCCCTGCCTTATCATATGCCTTTGCAATCTCCACCGGGTCTCCGGCATCCTGAAGATCAACAAAATTCACACCTTTTACAACACGTCCGGCATTCACATCCAAACATGGGATAATTCTTTTTGTAAACATTCCGCACAACCTCCTACAGTTCTACAAAGTTTTTCAGAATCTTCAGTCCTACATCACTGCTCTTCTCCGGATGGAACTGGCATGCGAAAATATTGTCCTTCTCAACAGACGCATGGATATGTGTTGTATACTCTGTTGATGCCTTGACAATCTGTTCCTCTTCTGCTTTCAGATAATAAGAATGTACAAAATATACATAAGAATTCTCAGCGATTCCCTTAAAAAGTCTTCCATCATTCTCTAAATGAAGGGAATTCCATCCCATATGGGGAATCTTATATCCTTCTTTATCAGGTATCCTTAAGATCTCACCCTTTAGAATTCCAAGTCCTTCTACACCCGGAGCCTCATCGCTGTGCTCAAATAAAAGCTGCAATCCAAGGCAAATTCCAAGAAATGGTGTTCCCTTTTCTGTAACCTCGCGGATTACTTCATCGAGTCCTGACTGTTTTAATTTCTCCATAGCATCTCCAAATGCACCGACCCCCGGAAGAATCACTTTATCTGCATGAAGGATCTCATCTCTGTCCGCTGTAACTGTGACATCCTGTCCAAGTGCAAGCAATGCTTTCTCAACACTGCGGATATTACCGGCATCATAATCGATTATTGCTATCATTTTGCCTACCTCTTATCTGTAATCTATTATCTAGTATCTATTTTCTATACTTTACCACACTTTGCGTCGAGTTCAAACCAAAATTCGACACCATTGTCATAATTTTTCACACCATAGCCCTGATGGAAAGATTCCATGATTGCCTTAACGATTGAAAGTCCAATCCCGTTTCCACCATATTCACGTGTATGTGCTTTATCCACTTTATAAAATTTATCCCACAGTTTCGGTATATCCTCTTCTGGAATCGGTTTTCCACTATTGAATACAGAAACACGTACCTTTCCTTCAGTCCGAATAATTTTCACTTCGATTCTCTTCTCATTTTCAGCATGATGGATCGCATTTGTCAGGTAATTACGCACAACCTGCTCTGTCTTAAATTCATCCGCCCATACATACGCTGATTCGCCTGCAATAAAATCTATATTTGCTTCAGCCTGTTGGATCAGAATATCACAGCTTGCAATTACGCCCTTTACAAGCTTTACAATATCAAATCGTTCAAACTCCACTTCATCCGAACCAAATTCAAGCTGATTCAATATCAGCAGATTCTTCACCATCCGATTCATTTTTCCTGCCTCGTCAATAATGACATTACAATAAAATTCTGTACTCTCCGGATCGTCATTAATTCCTTCCTTCAGTCCTTCTGCATACCCTTGAATCAATGCAATCGGTGTTTTTAACTCATGAGAAACATTTCCCAGGAATTCATTTCTCATGTCTTCCAGTTTTTCTTTTTGTTCAATATCATGCTGCAGCTGATTGTTTGCTGTTTTCAATTCAGAAATAGTCTTCTCCAACTGTTCTGACATTTTATTAAAGTTTTCACCAAGAACGCCAATCTCATTTTTTCCACCGCTTGTATATTTCGCATCAAAATTCAGATTGGCCATATCTTCGGACAGCCGCGCCAGTTCCAACACCGGTTTCGTAATTTTACGGGAAAAAATCCACACCAAAATACCACCGAAAAACAAACCGAAAATTCCAAGATAGATCAAAAACTGATTGGCAAGATTTGCGCTTTCGCGTATACTGTCCAGAGGACTTCGCATCGTAACAAACACATTGTCACTCAAATATCCCCACATTTCTAAATAGTCTATGCCGCTTTGCGGATCCTTTATTTTTCGTACCACATAATCATTTGTGTGCTTCAAGATTCTTTCCTGATCATCGTCCTTCAAAAAGAAAATACGGAGCATCTGTTTGTACAGGAAACCTTCTTCCTTTACATTTGTAAATACAACTTTTCCATCGTCAGAAATATCCATCGCGCAGACATCAATATTTGTTTTTTCAAGTTCCGCCACAAGTTTCTTCTGCACAGCCTCATTTCCAAGATTTCCATTGTTCACTGCTTCACTCATTGCCTCATACATCTCAATCAGATCTTTCTGCTTATGAGACATATAATATCGTCCAAGGAACCCTGTATTAACAATAAAAACTGTCATCAGAATAAAAACAAGAAGACCAATAAAAATAGCTGTCATCTGTCCGCTCAACGTATATTTCCGTTCTTTTTTTGCTTTCTTCATCTGATTTATTTCTCCGCGCTCTGAACTTCGAACTTATATCCCATGCCCCAGATTGTTTTGATATATTCGCCCTTATCTCCTAATTTACTTCTCAGTTTCTTCACATGTGTGTCAATTGTTCTTGCATCACCAAAATAATCATAATTCCATACATTATTCAATATTTTCTCTCTGGAAAGCGCAATTCCCTGATTTTCTATAAAATAGGTCAACAATTCGAATTCTTTATAACTAAGTTCGACCGGTGTTCCGTCAATCTTCACGATATGTGCTGACTTGTCAACGGTAATACCGCCTGCCTCCAGCGAATCATTGCCGACCGTTCCAAAAGTTCTGCGAAGGATTGCATTCACTCTTGCCACAAGAATCTTTGGACTGAATGGCTTGGAGATGTATTCATCTACACCAAGTTCAAATCCCTGCAACTCATCTCGCTCCTCAGAACGCGCTGTCAACATAATGATCGGCACTTTAGAAGTCTCTCGAACCTCACGGCACACCTGCCAGCCATCCATTTTCGGCATCATTACATCTAAAATGATCAGGGCAATCTCTTTATCTTCGTAAAAAAGATCCATTGCTTCCATTCCATCTCTGGCTTCTAATACTGTATACCCTTCTCTTGTAAGGAAATCCTTCACAAGTTTTCTCATTCTGCTCTCGTCATCCACAACTAATATTTTTGCTCTTTCCATCTTCTTTTCTCCTAACTTATATTTGGGTGTACCACATCACTTCTACATTTAATTACCTTTTAATATACCAAATAGTTTTGTCAATATTGTGAACAACAAAACGGTCAATCTATAAATGTGTATCAAAACTTCATTTACAGACTGACCGTCTCTTCTTTTAATGTACCATATTTTGTTTTCGTCAATTCTTTTCGGTCTGATTATTCAAACTCATAGTTAGAAAAACATTCATTTGCCTCTTCTTCATCCTGTCCATTCACAACTACACGCATTGGCAGTCCCAGCTTAATAGACATTAATCCCATAAGGGATTTACCATCGATGATATAATTTCTGTTTGCCATATCAGTTACATCAACGTCTGATTTTAATTTCTGACAAGTGTTGCAAAATGTCATGATCTGCCCGGCTGACATAAACTTCACTTTCTTTTCTACCATGTTTTTTACCTCCATCTGTCTATCAAATACAAGTAATAATAAAAGTCAACACAGAAATCTGCACAATGCCTGAATGCAGATTTCTGTAATTTCAAACATACTTGACCAGTATATACCACTTATTCCGGAGGTGCAAGTGAATTTTTGATTTTTTTCGACATATTGTCTACCTTTTTTGTTATAAAGTTCTCACCCGGAGAATCTTGACAGCCACTACTGTCACTTCTATAATAATTGATGGCTTATTATTACTGCTTTCTTCCGGAAAGCAGTAATTCAATCATGGCAGTAGGTACTACACACAAAAATGAGGTGATATCTATGAAACACAAATTTCAAATTTCTGAATCTATCCGGCTTGGAGCAATCCTTGCACTTTCCGGTGGATTCATGGATGCTTACTCTTATATGGAGCGTGGAGAAGTATTTGCCAATGCACAGACTGGAAACATGCTTCTCTTTGGAGTACATCTCTCTCAGGGAGACTTCCAGAACACACTGAAATACCTTTTCCCTGTACTCGCCTTTGCACTTGGAATCGCTCTTGCTGAAGTTGTCCGGGCTAAGGCTGGAAATCTGCTTCACTGGAGACAGATTTCTGTTCTGGCAGAAGCACTGATCCTGATTGCAGTCAGTTTCTTCCCAACAGCATTGAATCTTCCGGCTAATGCACTGACTTCTTTCGCCTGTGGAATCCAGGTCGAAAGTTTTCGTAAGATTCACGGCAAAGGAATTGCTACTACAATGTGCATCGGTAATCTGCGCAGTGGGACAGAGAACCTACACCACTATTTCCATACAAAAGAACGACATTTTCTAGATACGAGCCTTTTGTATTACGGAATCATCGCCTGCTTTATTGTCGGCGCAGTAATCGGCAATGCAGCAGTCCAGCTGTTCCGGACAAAGGCAATTCTTGGCTGTTCTTTCTTATTATTAATTTCATTCTTTATGATGTTTATTGATTGGGAAAAGAAAGAAAAGGAGCTTGCACTTTAATGTGTGGCTTCTTTTTTCATACCGGTTTTCTCAGATAGAAAAAATCCCGAAAGTGCAATGTTGATCAGCACTTCCGGGAAATAAATTTACTGCGGATGACAGGACTTGAACCTGCACGTCGTAAACACCAGAACCTAAATCTGGCGCGTCTGCCAATTCCGCCACATCCGCATATTTCTTATTCAATTATTGATTAAGAAAAAAATAGAACAAGCAATTTGCTTGTTCCAGTGAGCGTGCGGGGATTCGAACCCCGGACAACTTGATTAAAAGTCAAGTGCTCTACCACCTGAGCTACACGCCCTTATTCATTTTTATTTCTTTCCTGCTAGCAGGATAACTGGGCTAGCTGGATTCGAACCAGCGAATGCAGGAGTCAAAGTCCTGTGCCTTACCGCTTGGCGATAGCCATCGAAGACTTCATATCTGACACTGCACGGCCAGTTGGAATATTTAAAGAAAAAGGTGGATAGCCGGACTCGAACCGGCGATATCCAGAACCACAATCTGGCGCGCTAACCAACTGCACCATACCCACCACAAAACGAGCCTGGGGGGATTCGAACCCTCGACCTACGGCTTAGAAGGCCGTTGCTCTATCCAGCTGAGCTACAGACTCATTTCTCTCTTAATGAGAACCTCTCGTTTTCAAACGAGAAGCGGGTGATGGGAATCGAACCCACGTATCCAGCTTGGAAGGCTGGTGTTCTACCATTGAACTACACCCGCAGGATGATCGGGGTGACAGGATTCGAACCTGCGACCTCCTGGTCCCAAACCAGCGCTCTAGCCAAGCTGAGCCACACCCCGATATCAGTTTTATTTCCTTGTCCCTGCGGCTTTGTGTTTCTTTCGTATCTCCCGCAGCGACAAGATATATTATATGGCATATTTCTCAGAAAGTCAACAGGTTTTTTAAAGTTTTTTTACTTTTTTGCGACTGTTTTTTTACCTGTTTTCCACAAGAAGAGTGTGTAAATTGTTTCTTTTGTTTTAGTTTTCTGATAATTAGAATAATTATAGATATTTTTGCTCAAAACTTAATTTTCCGTCCCCATCGACTTCCATGATCATATAGCTGCCTCGTCTTCCCTCCTGACGTGGAAAAGATAGACTTCCCGGGTTTAAAATTGTCATTCCATCCTTCTGAAGAAAGAAAGGACGATGTGTATGACCAAACATTACGAGATCCGCTCCTCTTGATCTGCCCTCTTCTATGATAGTTTCCATCCCCATGGACACATAATAATAATGTCCATGGGTAATAAATGCATGATAAGGACCAATCTCAAACTCCTCTTCTCTCGGAAGTTCTGTAAAAAAGTCGTTATTTCCTCTTATAATATGCTTCTCACACTCTACGACAGCCTCCAGATAGTCTTCTCCGCCTTCTACATCTCCAAGATGGATAAACATATCAATTTTCCCAGCCTCTTCTAATGCGCGGTCCAGTGCCTGGTGTCTTCCGTGTGTATCACTGACAATCAGAATTTTCATGCTTCTTCCTCGTTCAATTTCTCTTCCAGCAGGATTTTTATTGCTCGAAGTGCTTTTCCTCTGTGGCTCAATTTATTTTTCTGCTCTGGTGTCATCTCCGCTGTTGTACATCCGAATTCCGGAACATAGAAGATCGGATCATAACCGAAACCATTCGCACCGACAATCTCGTGTCCAATTTGTCCTTCAATCGTCTCACGGACTACGCTTGTTGTTCCATCCGGAAATACTGCTGCAACCGCACAGACAAATCTTGCGGTACGCTCATCGTCCGGAACCCCTTCCAGTCTGTCCAGAAGGATTCTGTTCTTTATATCATAAGAAGTATCCTCTCCGGCAAATCTCGCAGAATAAATTCCAGGTGCCTTATCCAGATAGTCAATCTCAAGACCTGAATCATCTGCAAGAACAATATCGTTGACCAGCACTCGTGATACAGCTCTTGCCTTGATCTCTGCATTTTCTTCAAAGCTCATTCCATCTTCTACGATTTCTTCATCGACTCCTGCCTCACGCATCGATACGATCTCCATACCAAGATCAGCAAGAATCATCCGAATCTCTTTCATCTTATTTTCATTTCCTGTTGCAAATACAATTCTTCTCTTCATTTTGCTTTCTACCTTCTATTCTTTTTCGCCAACAATCTAGTACAGAGTTTCTTATTTCTTCGGTCTCGGTGGCTTTGGTCCCTGGAACTGATAGAAATATGTTTTCAGCATACCATTATAAATCTTACGGTTCTTATCTGCTTTTCTTCCGAAATAACGTTCTGCGTCTTCATAACTTGTGATCATGTATGCAGACCAGCTGTCAAGTTTCCTAAAGCTCTCGCCAAATTCACGATATAAACCAGGAAGTGCCTCTTTCTCCTCAAGACGCTCTCCATACGGCGGGTTTGTTATAATAAATCCATATTTCTTCGGATGACTCAGTGCACTGACCGGTCTCTCCTGGAAATGGATCAGATGATCCACACCTGCATTCTCTGCATTCTGTCTTGCCATCCGCACAACATCCCCATCAATATCATATCCCTGGATATCCGTCTCAATCTGATCATCGATCAGATCATTCGCCTCATCAATGGCTCATACCAGAGTTTCTTATCAATCAGATTTGCCCAGCTCTCAGCCGTAAAAGAACGATTCATTCCCGGTGCAATATTTGCTGCCATCATTGCTGCCTCAATTGGAAATGTTCCACTTCCGCAAAACGGATCCACTAAGATACGCTCTTTTCTCCACGGTGTCAGCATGATCAGTGCTGCTGCCAGTGTCTCAGAAATCGGTGCCTTGCCGGCTGATGGACGGTATCCTCTCTTATGAAGAGAATCTCCCGATGTATCGATTCCGATCGTAACGATATCCTTCATTAAAAATACTCTCAGTGGATAAGAAGCTCCATCTTCCTGAAACCACTGTACATGATATCTGCTTCTAAGACGATCTACCATCGCTTTCTTCATAATTGACTGAATGTCCGAAGGGCTGAACAGCTTACTCTTTACCGATGAAGCTTTCGCCACCCAGAACTTCCCATTCTTCGGTATATAATTCTCCCACGGAATTGCTTTTGTCTTCTCAAACAATTCATCAAAGGTAACTGCTTTAAAACTTCCTGCCTTGAGCAGAACACGTTCTGCTGTACGGAGAAATACATTCGCTCTGCACGCTGCATCTGCTTCTCCGTAAAAGGTAACTCTTCCATCTTCCACCTGTGCGATCTCATATCCCAGATCCTGAATCTCCCTTTTTAATACTGATTCAAGACCGAAATGACACGGCGCAATCCATTCCATTCTTTCCATATCTACCTCATATTATCTTTATGTACTTAGTTAATTGTTACTGTTCACACGATGTGCGACCAGCAACGCATCTCGCCATTTTAAATCGCCTTTGGCGATGGGGCGAGATGCATTCAAGCCAAAACATGCATCCTCCGTGTCAATCAGCGGAGTGATTGACACGGGAGTTAACAGTAACTATTAATTACTGTTAACTGATTCTTTTTACAGTATTATAATTTTACTATAAATGAAAGGCAGAGTAAAGTGCGATTGCCTTTCTTCTCTGCCTTGTTACTGTTTATAAGAATCTTATTCGTTACTGCATACAGTATCTGTTAATATCTGTCTGACTCATCATAATCATCTTTTCCGCCATAGCAGTCATCTGCATTTTTGGAATTGCAGTTTGTGCTGTTCTTACTCTGATTTGAATAAGAATTTTTACTGGAATTCTTATTCGAACCTGAATTAGATGTTGAATTTCTGTTCTTACTCTGATTTTCTTCCTTCGATGAATAGAATCCATTCTGGGAATTTTTACTTGTGTTGCTATAATTTTTTGCCATGATACTTCCTCCTTATTTGGTGTTACTGTTCTTATTAACTGACAGTAACTATTTAGTACAATCTTTATTATCCCAAACGGAGGTCTTTTTATGCATTTTGTTTCAACCATATTTTGAATATTTTGCTTGCTTTTTCCAAATGCATATATTATACTGATTCATGTAGAAAGATTATTTTCTACAACCCCTTATTAATTATTTATACTCCCCTCAAAAGACCGATGGCTCCCCCATCGGTCTTTTACTTTTCTTTTTTCTAATATCGTCGGTTCCCACCGATCAGTCTGATCACGATCATAATGATCAGAAGAGGAACAAGAACCGGTGCCAGAAAACTAATGATTCCTGTTATAACAGACACAACTACTACGACTACAAATACAACTGCAAGAATCAGCAAAGCCTTCTTCCACCAGGTATCTAATCTGAACTCATGATAGGAACCATAAGAATGCTCTGTTCCATATTCATTCTTCTGTCCATAACCAGTATAGCTGTCCCGTGCCTGCGTTGTCTGGTTGTACGAATTATTGAATGGACTCCTGTTCTCATAAACCACTTCTTCGTCTGTTCCATCACTTGCATCTACAATGGTTTTCGCAATTGCCCACGGATCTCCGAGCAGTTCCAAAACCTCCTGCTCGCTCTTTCCTTTTCTCATTTCTTCTATAATATAATCATCATAAAACTTAAGATGATCCTGAATTGTTGCTGCATCAAGCTTTCCATTCAAAGCTTCCTGTAATTTTCGGATAAATTCCTGTCTTGTCATATTCAACCGTTACCTCCTGTTCCTAAGGTTACTGTTCACACGATGTGCGACCAGCAACGCATCTCGCCATTTTAAATCGCCTTTGGCGATGGGGCGAGATGCATTCAAGTCAAAACACGCATCCTCCGTGTCAATCAGCGGAGTGATTGACACGGGAGTGAACAGTAACTAGCCTTTAACTGCTCCTGCTACAACACCTTCGATAATATATCTCTGGCAGAACAGGTAGAAGATAATGATCGGCACAATTGCAAGAACAAGAGTTCCCATCATTGCTCCCATATCTACGGAACCATATCCACCTTTCAGATACTGGACTGCCATCGGCACTGTCTTATATTTTCTCTGATCCAATACAAGTGATGGAAGCAGATAGTCGTTCCAGATCCACATTGCCTGAAGAATTGTAACAGTTACACAAGTCGGCTTTGCAATCGGAAGTACAACTTTGAAGAATGTCTGGATTGGTGTACATCCATCGATCATCGCAGCTTCTTCAATCTCCAGTGGAATGGATTTCATGAATCCGGTGAACATAAAGACGGAAAGTCCTGCACCAAATCCAAGATAGATCAGAACCAGTCCCCATGGATTTCCCATATGAAGCATATTTGCAATCTTAGATAATGTAAACATTTCCATCTGGAATGGTACGATCATTGCAAACAGGCAAAGCATATAAAAAATCTTCGTAAATTTTATCTTCACGCGGCAGATATACCATGCACACATGGAGCAACATAAGATGATTACTGCTACAGATAAAATTGTGATAAACAAACTCCATCCAAATGCCTGGATCAATCCTGTCTGTTTAATACCACGGATATAGTTCTCTAATCCAACATACATCTTTCCGGTCGGTATCTCGAACGGTGCTTTACTGATATAAGCTTTTTTCTTAAAGGAGTTGATAAATACCAGTATGATCGGATACACATACAGCAGACTGAGCACTGCAAAAATGATTGTTAATAATGTACCATGTTTTACTTTTTTGTTCATTACTGCTGCACCTCCTTTGATGTTGTCATTTTATTCTGGATCAATGCAATCACACCTACAATAATGAAGAAGACAACTGCTTTTGCCTGTCCTACGCCTTCCCAACCGGTTCTTCCATAGAATGTATTATAGATGTTCAGGGCAAGCATTTCTGACATCTTGTCCGGTCCACCGTTTGTCAATGCAAGGTTCTGGTCGAAAAGTTTAAATCCGTTTGTGAGTGTCAGGAAAGTACAGATAGTGATGGATGGCATAACCATCGGAATTGTAACATATCTTAAAAGCTGTACTTTATTCGCTCCATCAATCTGTGCTGCCTCGATCAGTTCTCCAGGAATATTCTGGATTCCTGAGATATAGATGATCATCATGTATCCAACCTGCTGCCAAAGCATCAGGATAACTAATCCCCAGAAGCCGTATTTTGAAGAATATGTAAGCGTTTTCTGGAAATGTGCCAGAATACCGTTTAATAACAGCTGCCATACATATCCAAGTACGATACCGCCGATCAGGTTTGGCATAAAGAATACAGTACGGAAAATATTCGTTCCTTTAATCTTCTTTGTCAAAAGCATTGCTACCGCAAATGCAAAAATGTTGATCAGTAATACTGTTACAATTGTAAATAATGCAGTAAACCAGAGAGAGTGAAGAAAATCCCCATCTCCCAGTATCTTTGCATAGTTGCCAAGTCCAATAAATCTGGCGTCTGTTACCGTTGTGAATTTGCAGAACGAAAGATATACACCTAACACGAATGGTGCAAGGAAACCTATCGTAAATGCAATCAGCGTCGGCAATACAAATACCGGAAAATATCTTTTTATTGCTTTTTGCATGTTCCTCTCCTCCTGTCTCTCTTTCTATAAAAAAGCCTGTCTGCACCTTTGCTTTTTACATTTCTAATCACATAATTTCAGCCTGCCCCCGGTATTCTCGTTGGCAGGCTGCATGATATTTTCACTATTTCACAGCCTTTTTATCTGCCGGTCCTGTGAAAAGTCTTTTTTATTCATTTGCTGCTGCATATTCTTCTGCCCAGCCATCAACAAATGCTGTCTTCACATCATCCCATGTGCCTGTGCCCTGTGCATATTTCAGAAGAGCTCCACCCACATTGTTCTTCCAGTTCTCAGATGGCATTGTTGTAAAGTTCCAGCTTACTGGTGTCTTTCCAGCCTTTGTGTACTCGGCATTTGCTTTTACAAGCGGGTTGTCCGGAAGGTAATCTGAGAAAGTTGTAAACGGTGTTACGAATCCCATCTCATTTGCCAGCATGTCACGACCTTCGTCACTCTCAACTACCCATTTCATGAAATCAAGTGTTGCCTGAATATCTTCTTCAGAAGCATTTTTATTTACACACCAGTAGTTCTCTGATCCTGTACAAAGTCCCTGGTTCTCTTCTCCGTCAACTCCGATGTAGATTGGAAGCATTCCCATATCTTCATCTGCTACTTCGTTATCTTTGATATCATTGTAAGCCCATGTACCATTCTGATAGAATACTGCTTCACCAAGTGAGAATTCGCTTGCTGCGTCATCTCCTGTCTTAGAAGAGATCATAGATGGCTCACATGTAGAGTTGTTCAGATACAGATCCCAGATCTGTTTGTAGTTGTCAAGGTATGTTCCCTTGATAGCATCTGTAGTATCAATTCCGTCTGCCTTGTACTCATAGTAGATTGGCAGGTTTGCAAGGTGTGTCTTGAATCTCCAGTCAGAAGAAGAATCCATTCCTGCTGAAGTGAAAGCTCCTTCTACTCCAAGATCATCTTTATGCGCCTGAATCTCTTCTGCAGCTGTCTTAAGTGCCTGGAAGTTATTCAGCTCATCGATGGATTTGATGCTTGCATCCGGCAGTTCGAAGTATTTGTTCAGAAGTGCCTTGTTGTAGATCAGACCATAAGTCTCAATAACATAAGCGATTCCGTCTACTGCATCACCATCTTTTAATACATAGTCATCAGACTCAACGTCTTTGTAAACGTCACTTCCTGAAAGGTCATAGCAATAATCTTTCCATGTAGCAAGTCCAACCGGGCCGTTTACCTGGAACAATGTCGGTGCCTCGTCTTTTGCCATCTCTGATTTCAGCTGTGACTCATATGTTCCTGATGCAGCTGTCTGTACATCAACCTGAACACCAGTTTCATCTGTGTACTCTTTAGCAAGTTCTACCCACTGGTCAGCCTGCTCCGGTTTGAAGTTCAGATAATAAACTTTTCCGGATGACTTATCTCCTTTTGCTGTTTCATCTCCGCCTGATGTGCTTCCACATCCTGCAAGCATTCCGCCTGCCATTGAAGCTGCAAGTACAAGTGCAAGAATCTTTTTCTTCTTCATAATTGAATCCTCCTTTTATGATTACTTGTCTTTGTTTTTCTTGATGATGTTATTATAAGAAAAAGTTCCAAAATAAGATATAATAAAATTCCAAGAAACATAACACTATTTCAAGATTATTGTATTTTTTGAAAATTTTGTGTATGATACAAGAGTTCATAAAGAGTCAAATCAGAAAGGATGTGTCTGTTTTTATGCCATCAGACACGACAGGATAGAAAAAGATGGATCGTACGATCAACTACCAGATAACAGAAGAAGCGGACGGCCTGCGTATCGAGCAGTTCCTACGCCACCAGGGCTACTCCTACCAGAACATCACCCAGTTAAAAAAGATGCCGGAAAGCATTTTAAAAAACGGAGTCTGGGAATATATGCGTTCGCTACTTGCTACTGGAGATATTCTCACAGTACATATTCAGGAAAATGAAAGTTCACCGAATATTCCTCCTGTCGAACTGCCGCTTAGCATTATATATGAAGACGAAGATATCCTTGTTGTCAACAAACCTGCCGGAATGCCGATCCATCCATCACTGAATAATTATGAGAATTCTCTGGCAAATGGACTAATGTGGTATTATACAGAGCAGGGAAAGCCTTTTATCTTCCGCTGCACGAACCGCCTGGACCGTGACACTTCTGGACTGACCGTCATTGCCAAGCACCTGATCAGTTCCAGCATCCTATCTTCCATGGGCGCACGACACGAGATCAAGCGTGAATATCTCGCGATCGTCCGTGGCAGTGTAACACCTCCATCCGGCACAATTGATGCACCACTCGCCCGCACCGGCAGTTCCATGATTGAGCGAAAAGTAGACTTCAAGCATGGAGAGCGTGCAGTCACACATTATAAAGTTGTAGAAGAAAAAAACGGGCACAGCCTTGTCTCTCTTATCTTAGAGACCGGCCGTACCCATCAGATCCGTGTCCATATGCAATATTTAGGATTCCCACTTGTCGGTGATTATCTATATAATCCGGATATGGAATACATCCACCGCCAGGCATTACATTCCTGGAAGCTCTCCTTTATTCATCCGATCACAAAGGAGCCGATGGAATTCACAGCGGAATTACCGAAAGATATGAAGAATATTCTTATACACTAAGCTTCTTATCTGCCATCCATCCACTAAGTAAAAATACCGCTACACAGATTATAATGTAGTATACAAGATATCCGACACCAAAGAATGAATTTCCTGCTACTTCTACATTCGGAAGTACATTGCTGATCAGATTATAAATCTTTTTAGTAAAAAACTTACTAAATTTCTGATTATCTTTTCATAAGTTGGTAAATGCCGATATATCCCGTATTTTAGGGCTTTATCGGTATTTTCTTTTTGGAAGATACCTTGCATAAGCTGGCATTTACCAGCATGAAAATGCAACCAAAA
>NZ_QTZH01000047.1:0-18946 GCF_003462585.1 Ruminococcus sp. OM04-4AA
ATTATCCCAATAATATTGCTATAAAAGACGAATTTGAGAATGTATATTGGATAAAGCCATTTGGAGATTTTGAGGATAAATATGAGATAGGGGAGGAGGTAAAAGTATACAAATTAATTATCCCAATAATATTGCTATAAAAGACGAATTTGAGAATGTATATTGGATAAAGCCATTTGGAGATTTTGAGGATAAATATGAGATAGGGGAGGAGGTAAAAGTATATTATTATCCGAATTCAGAAGATGGCTCCAATGAAAATACATTATCCCATTCTATTGTATTCAGTAGATGATGTTGTTATTTATGAAGGAGGCAACTAAATCAGAGCTAAACAAAAATTTAAATTGAGTGCTACTATTATAGGAATATGCTTTTTGTTACATGGAATACCTGTATTTGCAGCCGAATCAAGTGAAATGATAGAGTTTGATTTAAAGACTAATGAGATGAAGACAGTAGAAATTGAGGAACAAAATAGTGATTCAGTTGACTCATACATTCCAGAGGGAATCAGTACTGGAATTCAAACATATGGAGCGATTATTGATGGTGATGATAGGTATAGAATTCCTGCTAGTTTATCAAGTACAACTTTCCCATATTGCTCTTATGGTGTTGTGAGTTGTACTAGGCCCGATGGAACAAGTTCATTTGGAACAGGATGGCTTTTTGGTCCGAACGATGTGGCAACAGCTGCGCATGTTGTATATAGTCAAGAGAATGGTGGATATCCTTCTTCTATTATTTTTTATCCCGGGGTTAATAACAGTGGATCAATAGTAGGGGCATCTTATAAGGCAACAATTGCGGTGCTACCGGCAACGTATCAAAGCGAACGTGATGCGACGAAAGATTATGCTTTTTTCATAGTAAAATAGAGCGGCGTATACCCCCTGATAGATAATATCGAAAAAACTCTAAAAAGGGATCATTACGACGCTCTATGTTTGAAAGCCTTAGCAACAAAATCAAATCTGCTAAAAGAATAGATTATGGTTACAGGAATGATGAGCACTTTTTTTCCTGATTATTATTCTGAAACAAGTCTTTTAATTGCAGTCTTATAGATTTCTTTAGCAAGGATCAAATCAGACAAATAGATATATTCATTTGCCTGATGTTCTGTCAATTCTCTACCTGGTAGCATAGGGCCGAAGGCAACAATTCCATTCATTGCTCTTGCATAGGTTCCGCCACCGATGACCGTTGGTTCGCTCATGTCTCCGGTTTCATCGCGATAAGCGGAAAGAAGAGTTTGGATAACAGCACCGTTCTTGTCCATATAAACATGAGGTTTATTTGTAATAACCTCTACCTTAACATCACTGAAACCATTTTCTGAAAGATGACTATTAATGGCATTTACAATGTCTTCGAGATTGAAGGTTACAGGATAACGTAAGTCAATGTATAGAACAATATCATCGCCAACAGTTTCAATCTTACCAATGTTGTAGCTTGCTGGACCACTTGCTTCATCTGAGACCTGTCCGCCAAGACTTTCGTCGTTATATTCTAGCTTAATAAATTCGTGGAAGAACTCAATAAGTTTGCAATCTGTAACAACTCCACTCAGTTCATTCATCATCTTTGAAATGGCGTTTTCTCCGTCCTCAGGAGTACTTCCATGGGCCGCCTTACCTGTTACAGAGAGAGTCTTTGTTTCTCCATGAACAGAGTATGACGCAGTGCAGCTGTCGGGAACCATATTTATGGCTGTTCCGCCAGAAACATTGTTGAATCAAGTATCGGACTTCTTAAAAGCAATTTTTAGTCTCAAACCCGTAGCTCTTGCATATTTCTAGAGCTTTATTTAGGGCCATGTGTACACCTTCTCCAAAAGGATAAGCGCTGGACAAGTCCTTTTCGCACACACTGTTGATATTAATTATAGAACGTAAATCATCAATCATCTTTTCCATTTTTATCACTCCCTTACTTCTTCGCGATAGTTCCTCGCAATAATTTCTAAAACAAAAGCCGATCATATATTATTATACAACCGGCCCTTGTACATCTTCAATTATTTTTCAAATGGTTTGTATTCAACATCAAATCCAAAGTGCTTAGGTCCGAAGCATTCCAAACCTTCTGGAGTAGTCCAGATTTCAGGGGATGGAAGTGCAATTACTGTCATCTTATCACCAACTTCAAAATTAGGTGTAGTCATTGGATTTCCTTCTCCGTTAATCATGCAGATTAGGTCTGGAGCAATTACATCAACTTCGCCATTGCGGTATGAGATGATGTTTTCGTTCTTAAACCAGATGCGATATGCTTCGTCCGTATAATCTCTTTCGCCCTTTAGATGAATTTCACCAAAGTTGAAGCCATCTCTTGTTTCACAAGTGTAATCTGAAATGTGGCCTCTGAATAATACTTTACCTTCTTTATCATCACAGATAGCAGAAGCAACATCTCCGCCAGCTTCCTTTGTTTCTCTAAGAACTCTACCGATTTCCTGAGCGTAAGTAATTGCACCAGGAATTAGAGAATTCTTGATAACCTTACCAACGTTTGCGTGATCAGCTACACCTACAAGGTTGTCACTTACAACAGCAATAGCTCTAACGATATCTTCAGCTCTTAGGTCATCCGCTACATTCTGAATTACAATTTTTTCACCAAATTTTGTAGCTACGCCCATAGGGAAAATAGGAACGTTCTTTACATAGTATGTAGAATGCTGCAGTTCAGGAACTGAACGTCCGGCTGGGTCAGCGTCAATAAGAGGTAAATCCATTAACAGTGCAACGTGAAGAGCCTCAGCTGTATTTTCTCCACCTAATTCAGTTGAGCCAATTGCATACATTTTCTTACCTAAAGATTCCTCTAGAGCCTGTACAGCTAAAACTGCGGGAGCTGTTTCGCTATGCTTCAGATGAGCTAATCTAGGATCAGGTTTAGCTGATGGAGCACCGCAACCATAAGGAGTAACAACATACTCGTCATCTGGAAGTTCATCTAAAGTGATTAATTTTAGAGTTTTTCCCTTTTCGAAATGTTCTTCTAAAAGAGCCAAACCGTCAGCAAGTGGACCGCCACCACCGGTACCAAGCACTGCACATCCGTACAATAGATCGATCATGTCCTGTTTGTTTAATTCTCTCATTTTTCTGTCTCCTCTTTTTTTGTGATAATTTATGCTATATTTTCGGCGTTATCTCTTGATGCAGATGGAATAAAGCGCTCTGCAATAAGATAGATAACAAAACCTATAATGATACCAACGAATTCAATTTTAACTAGTGTATAAGAAATAATTGCACCTAATGCCCAAGCAATTACACCAGCCCAGTTTACACCGTCCTGTGGTCTAAAGTTCTTAGCTTTACCTTTTCCTACAACCCAGTAGTCAGCAAGAATTACTCCGCCAACAGGACAAACAACGTATGATAGTAAGCTTAACACTCCCTCAACGTGTCCCAAGATACCCAGGTCGCATAATACAATACCAACAATTCCTGAAATTAAAGTAGCTTCTCTTCTTCGGTTATCTTTAAGCTTAAGTGCCATAACAATGTTAAGACCTGCGCTGTAAGCATTTGTTGAGTTAGTTGTCCATGTTGAAATAACAAGTGCAATGATGCCCAGGAGTGGAAGTCCTACTTCAATTAGAACCATACTGATATCATACTGTCCTGATAGCTTTGTAAGAACGATTCCCATAATCAGAGTTATTACACCCATTGGGAATACACCGTAGAATACAGATTTAACAGTGTCTTTTCTGCTTTTCTGGAATCTAGTATAGTCAGGACCAGTGATTGTACCTACAGCAGTGAAGTTAAATGATAGTGCTACACCTGACATGAAGCTCATAGATTGTACAGTTCCTTCATCGTTAAGGTTTCCTGTTCCGTAAACCTTAAATGCTAGGAATGTTCCGTAGCACATAATGATCATTAGTAATGGAATAGAAATCTTGTCTAGTTTTTCTAGCGCATGCACTCCATATACTGCAGTCAGAAGCATTATGATTCCCCAAATTGTGTTTGAAACTACAACTGGAATATCCCATCCGGTCATAGCTAGCATTGCGTTACTGAAGGCTTCTCCACATACTCCATTCTGGATTCCAAACCAGCCAATCATGTTAACAGCAAAGATTGTACTTACGATAAATCTAGCTCCGCTTTTTCCAAAGCCGGCCTGACAGCATGTGCAGGATGCTAGTCCAAGGTCACAGCCTATCATTCCCGTTGCAACCATACCTACTACTACAATTAAGTAGCCTAGTGACCCTGAAATAATTGCTGGCCATATAGGCATTGCTTCCGCTAATAACGCTCCCAATAGGAATGCAGGAACGCATACACATATGCCGGCCTGAACGAAGGCTAACGAAATCCAGTCTTTTCTGTCTTCAGCAGAAATCGCCTGCAGAGCTGTGACTTCTGCTTTCTTATCTTTATTTTCATTTGTACTCATAATGGGTACCTCCTTTTGAATCTTCTCTATGATAGCACACATTATTATAAATGATAATTATGCAGATGACAGAATTATTTATCAATCATATTGTGCTTTTGCACAAAAGCCTTGTTTATGACTGTGAGTTTTGATATCATAAAGGAAAAAATTATACTAGGAGGAGCCATGAGTGTTACTGTTCAAGATTGTTTAAGACTACCCTCTTTTCATTCTGCGAGAGTGATTGCAGGCAAGAATGGACTGGGTAGAATAGTATCATCAGTATCTGTAATAGAAATACCTGCAAAGTCTGTAGAGGCAATTAGTGTATTCAATCCCAATGAGTTGTTAGTCACGTCATTTTATTCAATTAAAGATGATCCTACTAGACAATGCGAGGAAATGAGAAACTTATATGATGCTGGAGGCGTTGCACTAGTGCTGTTTTACGTGGGTGATGTCATCCCTCAGGTGTCTGACGAGTTGTTGCAGACTGCAGACGTTATGAACATACCTTTAATTCTTATTGAAGACGAAGCAGAATATAGTGTTAGTTATAGTGATGTAATTAAAGATGTAATGGGGGCTGTTTTCTACGATCAGGCATCTACGGATTCCTTTTCAGACACTGTGGAGAATAGATTGAAGCAGATTCCTTACAATAAAAGAAGCATGGAAACCCTGCTAAATGTAATAGCTGAAACTTATAACTGTAACCTTGTGCTTTATAACAAAAACGGTTTATATTTCACATCTATATATAAGCCGTCCTTTGGACAATTTGGTCCAGAATTCTTTTTTAATGCCTTCGCTGATGGCTCAACGGACCTTTTCTGTAAAAGCATAATGTTGCAGGATAAGTCATTTTATTTGTATAGAAAAGAGTTCCCCCACGCAGGAAATACCTGGCTTACATTATATGCTTCAAGCAACGAAAACAGCATTAGTGAACAGAAGCTAGATGAAATTTGTGCATGCACAAATTTCTTCTCAACCTTATGGGGCTACACCCTCGATATGCAGAATTATAATACTGTTATTACTTTGATCTTGAAATCATCGCGCGTAATAGGAGAAAAATTCCTTGAAGCTAGTGGTGTGCCTTTTTCTAAGCTTTCAACTATTCTTGTAGTAGAATCGGAAAAAGACAATTTAACAGACATTCTTCGGCAGATTGAAGGCATATTGAAGGAAAGTGAAAGATTCTACGTTAAGGATATTATTGACGACAGACTTGTAATTCTAAGTTCTATAATGGTTTCCCAAAAGGATGATGGCATTATAGCTACGGAAATAGAGAAATGCATAAACGAGTATGAGGGAGCCTTGTTTTTCTTGGAGTCTAGCAAAAATCTAACTTCAATGAGGAAAATATACTCAGACTTTTGTGCAAATTCAGCAGCAATGAGCAAAATTTTCATCCACCGAAAATTTCGCGACATGTATGATGTTATATTTTCGCAGGAAATCACAAATCTAGCTATAAATAGAGGCAATCGAAACGATCAAATCAAATCCATAATAGAAGTCTTAAAGGACGACAGTAACAACCTGATGGAAACCCTTGCAGTGTACCTAATCGACTGCGACTCCCAGTTGAGCACCACTGCAGCCACCTTGTTTTTGCATAGAAATACTGTGACGTACAGGCTTAATAAGATAAAGCAGATAACAAACACCGATTTCACCCTTATGCCGGCCACCTATGATTTTTATCTAGCAGCTGCGCTGTGGCGGTTAAACGAAAATTCCTAATGTGAGAATTTCAAATCAAAGTCTATCACTCGTGATTGACAAAATATGACGAGGGCTTTATTGCAGTGGTGCGCTCGGTGAGCACAACCTTACATACAAAATTAGGAGAATCTTCCATTTTGTATGTAGGGGTGTTTCAGCCCTCCTTTAGTACTGCGATTCGTGTTGTGATCAGTTGTTTAGTCTGTTCTATATATTTCTCCGGCAAATAGGAATCTTCACATGCACATAAAAGTTTGTCTTCTAGAGAACACATTTTAGGCACAGTTTTGATTCCAGCAATTTTGGCGGCTACCATGACGAAGTTTTCGAATTCTGGCAAATTATCATATTCCTCAGTCTGTGGTTTCTATTTCAATTTCTACTATGGTTTCGCCTTTCCAATTACTTTTTTCTTTTACTTTCTGCATGATTTACCTCCTTATCTTAGGACAACAAAAAACCCGTCCAAACTAGAATTTTTTATAAATCTAGTCTGAACGGGCATGCCATTCGTTCGTTAGCAGGACTGTAAATTTTTCTTGTTAGCAAATGACTGCTTTTTATTAGCTGTCAGCTAACATTTTTATGGATTTGTTAGCAGAAACAGCTGATTTTCAAAGCAATTATTTTTCGAAAAAAGAAAAAAGCGGATAACGATTTTGCTAATCAGCTAATCATTTCCGCCTCTTATCAAGCGTTCCCTGTAGGAATCGAACCTACAATAAAGTCTTAGGAGTTATACAGGGAGCTGTCAATGTTTGATAGTTTCTGTATGAAAAAGCCCGATTTTTCTTATGAAAAACGGCTTTCCAATTTTTATCCAGTCAATTACTGTAATCAGCTATAAACCTTAGATAAGTACAGCTTGTTAGCAACTTTTTAGCTACAGCTAATATTTGGGGAAGTATGTAATGATACTAACTACATCAATCCTATGACTACCATTCCCTTAGAGGTGGAAATGATATCTATATTTAATTGACTAGATTTATATTTATAATATACAACGTGAGCGTGTATTTGTCTATGGAAATTTCGACTACTTTTTATTTTTGAAATTAGGGGATTTTCCAATAATGCATTTCCATTAAAACCAACGCTTCCTTATAGACGCTATATTATTTATTCTTTCCAAATAGGTGCAAAAAAAGAGCATTTACGGTTTTACGGTAAATACTCTTTTTACTGCCAATATTCAATTTATATCATTCGGTTTTCATAATCTTGTAATTCATGGAAAATATCATCCACATATACAACATCATTTTCTATTCTGTACAACATAAAGTATCTGTGCTGTTGAAAATTTATTCGACGATATCCAAGGCTCTGTAAACGCGGATTGTCGCATACATTCAAACTACTCGCTACATACTTCAACTTTTTAATAGTATCCTCAAAATCATCAAGCACATTTTTGGCTGCCTGCTTATTTTTCTTGGCAAAAAGCAGATACTGTATAAACTGGTTCAAGTCTTCTTCTGCTTCAGCTGTTACAACTACTTTATAATCCATATTTTCCTCTCATATCTGAAATCACATCATCTGCATTTCGGTAATTTTCCTTTTTTGAAGATTCTCTGGATTGTTCCAGTCTTTGAAGCATCTCTTCTTCTGTCATAGATGTATAAGGATTATGCACAGTTCGTTTTATTTCAAATGGAAATCCATTATATGCAACCGCCTGCGTTAAAAACATCCTTATTGCTGATGTCGTATCAGTTCCAAGATCTTTAAAAAGCTGATCTGATTTATTTTTTAAGTCATCGTCTACCCTGATCTGAATTGTACTTGCCATTTTAGAAACCTCCTTTTTTCTTCATTATAATGCCATTTCATTGCTGATTCAATACAATTGTATTGATGTTTTGCTCGCTTTTATTGAATAATTTCTATAGGCATGATGGAGATAGACTCACTACTTTTCATTACTTCATTGTCTTAGCCAGCGAATTAAGCAACGCCCGCATTTCCGGATTCGCCAGAGCTTTCATCAATAATTCCATATCGACTTCTTCAGAAACCATATTTGGCTCAAGATTATTTTTCTTGTAAAATGCATCTTCAAATAATTCAGCGTTCTTTTTTCTGTCTTCATCAATAATATGGGAATACACATCTGTAACCATATCTGTCTGGGAATGGCCAGAATCGCCCTGCACAGCTTTTATATCACCTTTATTGAGCTTTAATTTATAGGTGACACTGCTATGACGCAAACTGTGAAATACAACTTTGGGGAGATGATGTTCTTCAATTAGTTTATTGAAGGATACTCGAATTGTTCCGGATTCTAATGGAGAGCCAAATTCACTTGTCATCACTAAGTTGTAATCATTATATTCCTCTCCAAGGATTGCTTTTGTATTAAGTTGTTTCAGTTTCCATTTTTGCAGCATTTCGGCAACACTTCTTGGTAGAAAAACTTTACGTACACTACTTTCTGTTTTCGGTATTTTCAGAACAAGAAGAGTAGTATTCTTTGTATGACTTCTTCTATCTAAAAAATAAGTGTATGTTACAATACATTTATAAAATATGTAGGGGGATTCAGAAACTATGAAGGAAGCATTTAAAAAGCATAAAAAAGTTGTCGTATTTGTTGCAGCTATTATAATTATTATCATATGTTGCATTGCTGGTTATATGGCAAAAATCAAATATGAGCAGAAACAAAGAAATTAATCAAGAAATATGGAACCCGAGATCCATTTGAGATCATGGATCAGATGAACATTGTTGTCGGGGAAACTTCCAGATATAAGACACTGAAAGGATACTGTTTTATGAGCTGTAAGACAATCTATGTCATGATCAGCAGTTTCCTTTCAGAAGAAGAAAAGATGATCGTTGCCGCCCATGAATTAGGGCATATCATCCTGCATCGTTCCCAGCTGAAAATGGCTCCAATGCAAGATGATACACTCTACAATATGACAGATAATACAGAATATCAGGCCAATCTGTTTGCTGCCGATCTACTGATTGAAGATGAAGACATTGAAGAGATGGTTCAGAACGAAGATCTGGATTATTTCGGCCTCTGCAGTTCATTGAATGCGACTCCGGAACTCATGAGCTTTAAACTATACAGCCTGGCAAAACGAGGCCAGGCTTATCATATGCCGATGGAGATTCAGAGCAATTTCCTGGCGAAATAAAGTAAATAAAGATCCTGTTCTATATATCATAGTATGAACAGGATCTTTTTATAATGATTTATTTTCTATTTAAAATTTTATTAAACCGACTAAAGACTCCATAGTTTGTGTGTTTGACTTACTGTTTATATCTATCTTCTCCTAAATATTTTTCTAGTCATTGCAATATAAAATTGCTTATACAGTCTCTCCCTTAAGAGTCCTGGTATTTTGGATAATATACAGAGCGACCGATATGACCATCATTATAGCGCACAAACCAATCAACAGATCTGATACCATCGGTGTAATGTGGAACCATATAATATGCACCGCTGCAGTTCCATATAATAAAAAGGTTACTATCTTTCCATGCCAGTCTGCACCATGTACTTTTCCTGTCTTTTGTATCACAAGACATCCACTGACTACCATATACAGCTCCTTACCTGCCATTATTACGATTAAAAGAAGCACATGCGGAAAACGAGTAAACAGACAGATTAACATCGCTGCCTGTGTCAGCTTATCAGCCACTGGATCAAGTATTTTTCCTAAATTACTAATCCTATGGAATCTTCTTGCGATATATCCATCAGCAAGATCCGTAAGACCAGACAGCAATAAGATTTCACCAGCTAACAGAGGATTTTTCTTTACACAATAGCTCCATATAATTACCGGAATCAGACAAAGCCGAAAAAAAGAAAGAAGATTAGGAACCGTAATAATTCTATTCAAATTTTCTTCCTGATTCACTTCACTCTGCATGTACGGTCACCTCACTTTCCTTTTTTTTAGACATAAACCAATAAAATATAACACAAAATGCTAAAGCAAACACAACACCAAAAACATTTTGAATCACTCTAAGACTAACCGCTCCTTGTAGTCCATAAGTCTCTGCAGCAATGGCTAAAGCACCAAATGTGTTAAATACTGCCTGCCAGCCATATTGTGCTGAAAGTCCTACACCGATTCCACCAAGAATTCCTATATATGCATAGATTGACGAAGGAAGCAGAAAATATAATACTGTAAAACATATAACACCTGCAATATTTCCGACAATCCTTTTACGGACTCTGTAGTGCATATCTTCCATAAACGGCAAAATCGCGGACATGGCCGCAATACCAGCCCACATTGCACGTGGCATATTACAAAGTTCTGCAATGCAAAGGACAATCGGTACGCATAAAATCTGACATATCTGCCATTTTGTTCTGGAAGAAGTGATATCAAATTCTTGTATCAGATCTTTCAGATTTCTTTTATAAGTTCTGTTTTTATGATTTCGATAAAATACGAAGCAGGTAAGTGCTGCACCTAAAGCCATTCCGACTAATCGCATCTGATAGCTTTTTCCCGTAACATCATAACCATATAGCAGCAGATACCCAAGAACCAATGTAGATTGATTAAACATGAATGGATTATGGCATCCGAACAGAATCAACACAGCCAGTGCCGCAATATTTAACAGCATTCCCAATACCGGTGAAAACTGATTTGCTAAATGCGGACATACAGTCATAATTACAAAGAACAAAGCCAAAAGCATCGTAGATTGTCCGGTGTGGATCCCCAGATCCGCATTCCGAAATACCATAAGGCATAATAAAACTACTACACCCACAATACTATTCTCATTTCCAAATAAGATACTGAAAATAGTAACAAATGAAAAACAAAATGCCATTGTAACAGCTATCTTTACCAAATATAGCAGTATATGATATGATTTTTCTTTCACTGTTTCACTCTTTTTCAACAGATTTTTAGAACCTGCCTGATTTAACTGCAATTCCTGATAAAATGTCATGTAATTCCTCCTCTATCTGTTTTTCTTAAACTTATATGGCCTCATCTTTCTGTATTGGAAGCTCTACAACAAATCTGCATCCACCATATTCACGGTTTTCTGCTTTGATTGTTCCTCCGGCACTATCTACAATCCGTTTTACAAGTGCAAGACCTAGGCCATTTCCTTCTGCTTTATGAGATCCATCTACCTGATAGAACTTGTCAAATATTCTGGATTTTACATCATCCTCTATTCCTGGTCCTTCATCTTCCAGAATGAACTTAACAGAATCCTGTTCTTGTTTCAGAAACATCGTAATTGTCCCCTTTGAAGGCTGAACTTAATCGCATTATCCAAAAGATTTATCCAGATATGCATAAAAAGTCCTTCATTCCCAGTATATTTAACTTCCTCCAATTCTACCTGAAAACCAATTTCTTTTTCTGTCCATTTTGTTTCCAATGAAAGAAATGCCTGGCGGATCTGTTCATCCAGACGATATTCTGTTTTTTTCATTGGTATATTCTGATTCTCTAACTTGGATAACAGCAAAATATTACCAACCAATCCGGAAAGTCTTTGGGTGTTAAATAAGATTTTTTCTACATATTCCTCTTGATCCGGAGACAGTTCTTCTCCCTGAAGCAGCATTGTATATCCTTCAATGGCATTAATCGGGGTCTTGAACTCATGAGAAACATTAGATACAAAATCCATCTGCAGCACCTCTGTTGCACGAAGTTCTTTTGTCATAACGTTAAAACTTTGATAAGATTCTCCAACTTCTGCTATACGGCTGTTCGTTTCCAAATGCTGTTCAAAATCTCCCTGAGAAACTTCCTTCATTGCTTTACCAAGTCTGGTAATTGGTTCCAGTAATTTTGCATTGATAAAGGAAGTGATCAGCCCTGCAATCAATGTATTGAAAATCAAAAGCCAGCCAAGCACAGGTATGCTGCCCGGCAGATTAAAAAAATGATTCAAAAAAGCAAATAATAAAGCAGATATGACTGTTGAAAATACAAGTGCCAGCCAGATTGCACCAGTCAGACAGGATCGGATCCGCAATCCTTTTTCTTTCTTTTGTTCCATTATTTTTTCACCACCTTGTATCCAATTCCACGCATTGTTACGATTTCAAAATCAGGGTTATCTTTAAAACGCTCTCTGATTCTTCCTATATGTACCTCTATCGTATGTGGGTCTGCCTCCGTCTCGTATCCCCATACTTCATCCATCAACTGTTGTTTTGTAAATGTTCTGCCTGGCGAAGCTGCAAGCTTATATAAAAGCAGGAATTCTTTTTTAGGCAAAACAAGACTTTCCTTATCAGTTGTAACCGTCATTGCATCATAATCAAACTCTGTTGAACCGATCACAATTTTGTGTTCATTCAGTATCTGTGCACGGCGAAGCAGTGCTCCGACTCTTAAAACCATTTCATTCACATTTACCGGTTTTACCATATAATCGTCACTTCCCGAAAGAAATCCCTGGCGCATATCATCAAAGGAACCTTTCGCAGTGATCATAAGCACTGGTATCTGATATCCTGCTGAGCGAAGTTCTGACACCAGTTCATAGCCATCCATAACCGGCATCATAATATCAGAAATGATCAGATCAATATATTCCTTATCCAATACTTCTAATGCCTGTGCTCCATCCGATGCACTTTTGACTTGATATCCATTCTTCTCAAGCACTTTTTGGAATAGCTGGCTTAATTCTTTATCATCTTCTACAATTAATATTTGAAACACGTTTTCCTTCCTCCTTATTAAAACAGATACCTTGCCCATCCAAGCAGATGCTGTACCAAAAATATTTTTCTCTGACGTTTCTTTGTTAATTCGATCGGCTCTACATGATATGGATCACGATAGGTTCCATTTTCCAATACCTGGCGGGACACTCTTTCATATTCCATCATGCCCTCTTCCAACTGTTTATTAATATCTTTACTGCGAATTACAAGCATCAGTTCCGTATCCAGATATGCACTTCTCATGTCCATATTAAAGGAACCGATTACAGACAGATCATCGTCAATCAGAATACTTTTTCCGTGGTATGAATAACCGCCTTCATATTCCCAAATATTAATTCCTGTACTTAAGATTCTATTTCTGTTTTTCGCATAATCGGCAGCCCCAAATGGATTCCCATTATTCGCAACTGAATTTGTCATGATAGAAAAATCTGAAACGTTCTCTGCAATCTCCTCCCATGTATTATACATCATATCATTACAGATAATATATGGCGTGTGGATCTTCACACGATTTTTTGCATTTTTCATCAATTCTCCCAACTGATACCACACTACTGGTTCTTTGGAACCTGTGTGAATAGGATTTGACACTAATGCAATCTTTTCTGTCTCAAAAGTTTCGTCCGTGTAATCGGTATCGCAGATTCTTTCCTTATTCTCTTCAAAATATTTCTGATAGCCGTTCTGCAGCTCTAAAACTGCGTTCTTTACAGATTTTCTATTTGCCAGTTTTTTATTGTCATGAAAATAACCACTGTCTTCTTGTTCCCATATCGTTTCAAAATACTCTAACAACTGGTTAACTGAATTTTCTTTCTCAGGTTCATCGCAAACCACTAACACGTCTCTGTCATAGTTCTTATGTCCCGGAAAATCCCCCAGGAAATAATTGTATGTATTTCTTCCCCCAAGAATATATCTCTTTCCATCTGCAATCAAATATTTATCATGCATTCTACCCATCATTTTCCACGGTTTCAACGGATTGGCCTTATTATATAGTTTAATTTCAACATTCTCATGGGAAGATAATCCATAGAAATACGGATTTCCTTCCATATCAATCCAGCTCTCCATTCCATCTACTAACAGACGAATATGTACACCTCTGTCTGCCGCATCATGCAGTGCTCCTAAGATCAATTTTCCACTTTCATCGGATTGAAATGCAAAAGTAGAAAGAATAATTTCCTTTTTTGCATTCTTAATCAAACGCACTCTTTGTAAAAGCGCTTCTGGATTCTTTTCTATGATTACTGCCCGTTCTGTATTTTCACTGCATTCGTTCCATGACCCATTTTTTGTTTCTTTTTTGGTTGTATTGGACACTTCCGGCTGCTTTTTATATGCAACGCAGATTCCGAGCAATTCATAAAAAGCCACACATAAAAAAATTGCCAGTATAACAAGAAGGATTTTACATATTTTATGCTTTTTCATTGTACATCACCTGATTCCTTTTTATTTCATACTTATACAATACAAAGTCAATCTCAATTTAACCTCAACAAAATTTATTTTTCATAAAAAATATGACCGGCTTCTTTTTAATGAAACAGTCATATTTTTATTCTAATATATGAAGGAGCTTTTCTTACTCCGTTGTATTAATCACTATCCATGCAAAATCTTCTTTGTACAACAGACTGTTAGATATAGCAAAAACGGCCTTTCAAAAACAATTAACTTCTAAATCAACTGTTTTTTGAAAGGTCGTTTCATCAGATTCTTATAGCAATCCAGCAAATAATCTCATAAATAATTGTCCCAGTCGCAAATATGCACTTCGTCCGGTTTGATATTGGTCTGTCACATCACGACATTCTCCCATCGTTCTTATCAGATCATTTTTTATTTCCACAACTGCCTGACAATCTGCCATAAAACAGCCGTTTCAAAATGGTGATATAAACTTCGATAATCCAGATTAATTGTTCCACAAGTTGCCATACAGTCATCTGCCACACTCATTTTTGCATGGCAGAAACCAGGAGTCCACTCATAAACACGAACACCATGTTTAACTAATCCATGATAAAAAGAACGAGTTATATTATAAATGAATTTTTTATCAGGGATACCAGGTGTGATAATTCTTACGTCTACCCCTCGCTTAGAAGCCAGACATAACGCATGCGTCATTTCATCTGTTATGATTAGATATGGAGTCATAAACCAACAATATTTTTCAGCTTTATTTATCATACTGATATAAACTTCTTCTCCTACTTGCTCATTATCCATAGGCTGTCTGCATAAGGTTGAACAAACCCAGTTTGCTGTGCCGCATAATCATAGTGGAAAAGGTATTTACTAAAATCAGAATCATTAGCATCCTTATCACTTACTGCATTCCACATTTCCAAAAATGTCACCGTAAGCGACTGAACAGCATCTCCTTCTAAACGAATACCTGTATCTTTCCACTGTCCATACGGGTGTGTGTAATTAAAATATTCGTTTGCTAGATTATATCCACCTGTAAATCCGACTTTTCCATCAATAACTGTTATTTTTCTATGATCACGATTGTTCAAAAACAGATTTAAACCTGGCATAAACGGATTGAATACACGGCAATGAATTCCTATTGCCTCCATCTTTTTCACAAAATCTGTGTTAATAAAGCCTATAGAACCCATATCATCGTAGAATACTCTAACTTCCACACCTGCTTTTACTCGCTCTTCCAGAACATCTTGAATCTTATGCCATGCTTCAGCGTCTTCTATCGCATGATATTCCATAAAGATAAACTTCTGTGCTTTCTCCAAATCCTTAATCTGTGCCTCTAATCCCTTCACTGCTTCATCAAAATACACAATATCCGTATTCTGATAGATTGGATACTGCGAATTTCTTTGTATGTAACTTGCTATATTTCCTGCTTTCGGAATTGTTTCTTTTATTCTGCTCAAACACTCCTGACTGTCCGGAAGCATTGGTAACAATTTGCTATCAATTTCTGCATATCGCTCACGCATTTTATGTGTGCCACCATTCAAACCAATCAACAAATACAAGCCTACACCCATAATTGGAAAAATTAGAATTAAGATGACCCAAGGCATTTTCATAGAGGATGTCTTATTTGATGCGTACAATCCCAAAACCAAGATCCCACTCAAAATCCTTGTAAATAAATTTATGATTTCTGCATATTCATTCAAGCGTGTTACGATAGTAATAATAAAAATCACTTCCAGAAGAATGCAGATTATGGAAAAGCACAGCCGTTTTACCCCATTTTTTGTTTTTGCTTTGCCCTCTAAAGTATCTTGTTTCATATATATTCCACCTTCCTACTTGCTCAGTTTTCTCCCTAAATTTCGTGGAACTTACCAATTTTGTCTTTTATTCTCTGCATTTCATTATCTGCTTCAATGATAGCTCTTGCAGAATGAAGTAATTCTTCACTTATCTCATCATAGCCAGGCATTTCTTCAATTCCTTTTTTATAGCGAAGTTGATGTTCCAATGTTGCCCAGAAATCCATACCATTGGTTCGAATCTGTAATTCTACACGCATAGGTGTTTTACCCTTAGCAAAAAATACTGGTATTTCAACAATCATATGATAGCTTCGATAACCATTCGATTTTGGATTTTTTATATAATCTTTAAATTAACTTTATATCTGATTTTTGATTATCCCTATAAATATTACACTTTCAAGCATTTCGAAGTATAGAAAAACACTCATTTTACCACGAATATACCACGATTGAACGAGCCTTGATATGACGATAAAATAGCACTAAAAAGACACCATTGACACATTGAAGTGGTGTCTTTTATTAATAAGCAGTCAATCCTAAGACTAACTGCTTTTGCAAAATAAAGGTAATCACTATTTTGTTTGTTTCTTTAGAATAATATAGCTTGCAATCACAACTACAAAGAATACTAACACGAAAACTAAAGTATGAAATATTCCTATCGGATAAGGTGCAATCCACCCTTCTAGTTTGAAAACCAATCCTGAAATATATCCTGTAATCATAGAAATAGGCATAAAAGCAACTCCGATTATATTAAGCCAATTTACATAAAAGGGGGATTTTTCTTCCGATAGTATTCTCGCTATAAAATATCCAACAATCCCTATAGCTTGAATAATCATTGAACCCCAAACTGCTTCCATTGTTTGTTCTGCATACCAATTACCAAATGCACAAAACAGCCCAATAGCAACAAAAGCTGTTGATGATATATAAAGTACCTTACTCGTAAGCTCTTTATTTTTTTGTTCTTTGTCTGCTACTGGTTCAATTCCCTTTAGGATATAGTCAGTTGTTACTCCAAAAAAATCACTCATTATAATTATTTTTTCTAAGTCAGGCGTACTTTGTTCACTTTCCCATTTGGAAACAGCCTGCCTTGAAACTCCAACTTTATCCGCAAGTTCCTCTTGTGATATTCCTTTTGATTTCCTTAAATATTGTATTCTGTCTGCCATATTCATTAGCTAACACTCCTTTCTTTCATGGTGTAATTTTAGCAATATTATCAGTTGCATAGCCACCATTTAGATATGGAAATATGTCAACTGGCAGTTGCAATGATGTTTTTTGACAAATCAGCAGAATATTCTTGCTTATAACGTAATTTAAACATATCCATATTATAACAGTTCCATATATCCGCCACAACAAAAATCAGCACACCCCCCTTGACATTTTTCTGTCTTGAAAAATACACACTTTTTCTTTCTTCCTCTTGATTACCAACCACAGAAAAGAAAAAGCCCTGTCAAGAGCCTTGCCACCATTGGTGGTGCTTTGCACTCTTTACTGGGCTTTTTGTTTGCTGTATCTTTCATTCAAGAGGAAAATTAAAGACCTCTGTTCCATTTCTCTTTCAGATAATCTTCATAGTCCGTTTCATCAAAATCTAACTGTGGCGAAGTGTCGGGAATGTTATTTCTGCTGTCTATGTCCGCAAGTTGACGGAATATCCAGTCATCATAAGGGTCATGGTATTTATACTCTTTGGGCTGTTCTCTGTATCGGTCTAACCCTCGCATTTCCTTATGTACTTTCATCATGCGTTCTATTTTTTGACGTTGTATCAACTGCTTGATTTCCATAAGTTCTTCTAACTCCGTAACCTCATTGGTAATGTAGTTATGGATATACTGTATGAGTTTGGTTTCCATGTAAAATCTGCATTCTTTTTCATCATTGAAAAATTCATTTTCAGACAGATAATCTAAGGAAACATTGAAGTCCTGTTCCCGTTTGATAATATCCATGATATATGGTTCGGTGTGGTCAATATACTTCCATTCTCCTGATAATAATTCATTGGGCGTTACTCCCAGCACGTCCATTATCTTTTCTAATGTGTCAAAGGTAGGATAATTCACACCCCGTTCAATCTTGGAAAGGCTCTGCATATTGATACCGATTTTATCCGCAAGTTCCTGTTGTTTCATTCCTCTGTGTTTTCTTATGGTCTGTATATTCTCTCCTAAGAAACTGATTTTCTTTTCGTAATGTTCCATAACTTAGTATAACCGCTCCTTTCGTTGCTTTTCTCGGTGTTTATAAGCATATCATACTTAATATTTATTAAAAAGTCAATCAAACTTCTTGACAAGTAATTCTAATGGCGTTATTATCGTATTAGATAGGGTGATTAAGCACGCTAGGGTCAATCACACGCTTGAGTAAGCATAGAAAAGATGTATTTTCATTTTGATAGCATGAATAAGCATGGACTATCAGACCGAAAATAAGGTTTCTGACTGGGGCTGTTCCGTTTAGCCACGAGTCTTACAAGGCTCGTGAGCGTTAAGAACGGATCAGACACAGGAAGAAAGGGAACGCCTTTAGGCGTTCATAAAGGGCGTATATGTAACACCGCCCTGCGTATACATGTCATAGTACCTAGAAACTGTGATAAATAAAGGAAAAAACACGATTTTTACCCCGCAAAAAAACGGGGCATACGAAAGGAGAAATGCACTATAACTACACACAAAAATTTATCCGTTAAGATTGATTACATCAGCATTGTATTTGATACTACAACCGCAGAAGATATCATCATGCACATTTTAGGTTTACC
>NZ_QTZH01000048.1:0-18814 GCF_003462585.1 Ruminococcus sp. OM04-4AA
TTTGGGGAACTAGATATTTACTGTTTTCTAACTCATAATGATAAGACTAACGATCCGTATGAATAAACTTACTTTAAAGTAATTGTTGCTCCATTTTCATAGAAAAATCCATTTGCAACTTCCATTTAAATACATCATTATAGCCAAACGATGTAAGACCAACCTCTTCGCAACCGGCTGATGGAAGCATTCTGCTGTAATGGCTTAAAGGTATACTTGTATCACTCATATCAAGCACATACACATCCGCTGCACCACCCTCTTCCCCATCTGCCGGATCATGAGAAAAGCGATAAAGTGTACTCTTGATTCCGTTCATTGTATTGTCTTCCTCTGTTACCGTCCACTCACCTTCCCAGCTTTCTGGAACTATCACTTCAAAGTATTCATTGGAATACGATACTTTTGTCGTTTCTTGTGATTCTTCATTTTTATCATTTTCTTTCCATTGTAAATCATCCTGCCAATTTACACTTGATTCCCAGTGCTTTTCCCACAACGGTTTTAATGCTGCTTCAAATAATGGCTGTTTTAGAAGATTTTTATCAAACACAGGTGTATCAACTACTATTTCTCCTTTTATTTCCGGAACAATCGATAAATCCAGGCTACCGGCATATCCATCTAATTCTTTATTAGTGGTAACTTTTGCTTCACCTTCTGCTTTTCCTGCAATTTTTAAAGACATATCCATTCCTGAAGCATCATATAATTTTGTAATCAAATGAACCGATGAACCCATTGATGTATCTCCTGAAATAGAAATTGTATTCCACTGTAATCCATCCGATTCACAAGTTACTTGATTTATCTCTTCCACTTTTCCTGTCTTACTATTATAATTAAATCCTTGCGTTGTTTCTGCTGTCAACTCATATGAAACGCCTATATTTCCTTCCAAATTTATTTCCGCTTCTGTATAAATCTCAAGTTCATTCGTTACAACAATCGGTATTCCTGCAACTATAAATTGATAATCAGGCAATTTTTTTGTTAATAATTGCTTTTCTAATTCTTTTGAATAGCTGGCACTACACTCTAAAGAGGCTTTAGCCCCTTCTTTTGTTCGAATTGCAATTCCACATTTTATATCCCCGTGAACTATATCTATACTCACTTCAACCCATGCACTTGTTCCGGCTTCTCCAGACAGACTGACTGGATCTTCCTTTTCCTCAAAACTTTTTCCAAACATATAATCCGTGCCATTATCCTCATCTTCTGTTTTGCACAAAATATTCGATGACTGCAATTCATTTGTAACAGCATTCATATTTTTAATATGATAGCTCTCAGATTCATTTTGAGATTCTGCTAATTCTATTCGTTTATAAATATGAGCTTTTTCAAATACATCCGTCAATACAGCAGGTTCTGTTTGTATAATGTATTTTCCTTTTGTTTTCTGTACTCCAGTAACATTTCGTATAAAACCATTTGGTGCTGAACTTGTAATTCCTGAAACAATGACATCTCCTTTTTTGTATCTTGGATTCGAGTCAAAAGTTATTTTATCATCTTCTACTAATATCGGTTGCTTATCACTTTCTTCTGTAATAATTTTTACATTGTCCTTTACAACATTATTTTCATCTTTGTCTTTATTATTATGTGATTTCTTATACCCCAGCACTGACAATGTCGAAACCGAAACTAAAACCAGTAATACAACAACCCAAAATATTCTCTTGTTCCGTTTCTTCACAATTTATCCTCCCAATTACATTCCCCTACTCTCCTCATCCTGACACTTTATTTCCACGGAATTTCTGCTATATTTATTTCCTTTCCATTTTCTCTCCTGTAAAACTTATGTTTCCCACTTTCTGCCTCTTTCAAGTTACAAATTTTTCTACTTGTTATAGAATTATCCAACATAATATAATCGCCTATAGAATCATGCACCTTAAATAACTTAATTCCTCCAAAACTTCTATAATCTACAATATAGTGATGATTTGGATTCGTGTCTGTTTCATAGGCTGGTCTGTTATCTTTCTGATTATTCATTGTACTCATAGTATTCCCCTTTACATGATCGTATTTTTTTTGTGAATATGTACCAGTGTTACTTCCTGCACTTCCACTTGATGTGCTTTGTGTACCTCCTCCTACCGACTCTCCAAGCGTTGCTATTGCTATAATTGCTATAATTGCTATAATCGCGATAGCAATTATCCCAGTCGCAATCGGAATTACATTTTCCAAGAATAAAATTAATAATGGCATTACTATCAATGCTACCAGTAATGCAGTTGCCGTATATCCAAATATTCCTCTACATTCTTCTGTAATAACCATTAGAATGATAAATAATGCAATACCTCCCATCCAAACGCCTGCAACAACCATTTCTACATCACTAATGTCTATTCCTGTATTTTTTATTAATTGAAATGTTACATATTCCGCCACTGTTCTGTCAAAAAAAAGACTCACTGCACCTGTCACAACAAGATCAATTATCATTAATACTTTCCGTACTATGCCTGTTTCCTCAAAATACTGAATCAACAAAATGATTAAATCTATCACTAATAATATCAAAAGAATTTTTCCCGCAACGCCTTTAAAAATCATTTGCGACGTTCCTGTTGTGAACTTTTCATCATATGCTCCAAAAAGACCATATTCCTTTACTAATTGAATCTGTTTTGTATAACCGCCTCTGGTAATAAACAAAATATATGCAATAATCCCATTAATAATGCCATTTGCTGCTATCGCAGTCGGCACCCAACGTCCAAGATTATCCAACAAATTTGTTTTCAAATTTTCTACCGTATCTTTAAATTTGAACTCTCCCATTGTACCCCTCCCTCTATTTCTCCATTTCGTAAACTCTATATATTTGCTATCTTTTCCAGGCATTGATTAAAACGCTTATTAAGCGTTTCGACTAATTCATCCTGATAAAATCTGTCAATTGTTCTTGTAGGATACTTTTGTCTTTTCTCTTTAAAGTACTTCTGTCTTTCTGCAATTTCTTGTTTTGAAGGGAAAAAGTTGAACTGAATTGGGTTTCCTCTAAGATGTTCATTTTTGATGGACTTATATAATTCTGGATTTTCTTCAATGATATCAAAAACACTGTCAAAATACTTTATATTAGGATTCAGCTTTAGCCAATTGTCTGGTACTCCCGGAACCTCACAGCTATTAATAATAAAATCCACTTCATCAACAAGTTCATAAAGTCTTTTTCTTATAATTGGTTTATTGACAAATGTTTTATCTACATCCTGTCTAATTTCCATCATCAACTTGTTAAAATACCCTTCTCCGTCCTCTTTTGTACTAGGATATAATTAAAGTAGCAACTAATTTCCAATAAATAGAGTACCTTGTTTAATTGATTATAAATTTCATTCGTACCTTCAATATTGGTTTGAATTTTTAGAGAATTCACAATTTGCTCAAATGATTCTATTGAAATCGGTATTAAAAATTTCATCTCGTCACCAGCTAATGCTAATCCCAGACTTTTTATGAAACTAATGTCTCCCATGACTCCACTTTTACAATCATCAACATAATTATTGAATCGTTTAATTCTTTTCATCAAAGCCTCTTCACTTCTAAATTCATACGTTGTATTTAATTCCATTTTTGTACAAATATCTTTCGTACTTAATGGTTTTGGCCAGTCTCGCTCATGTTTATATAAATCAAGATCAAACCAGAATTGTTTTCCCGTTTGCTTATCTTCAATCACTTCTGACAGCATCCTAATAATTCTTGATTTTTTCATTTGATTTCCTCCCTAAATAAACATATTACTACTCTTTTTCCATATAGCTGGACAGTGCAATGTCCAATTTAATAAGATTTAATGTGATCCCTGAAAAGTATCGCCTCAACTGCAGGTGTTCTGGAAGCGTATTCAGCTCTCTCAATGCCATTAGTAATCAATACTCTTTTCCATAATTTCTCTTGCCAGCCAGACATCGTGATTTCCTTGAATCACTTGAATATTAGGATGTTTTAAGATTTCAAAATACAATTCAATCGACTGATTCCCGCGATCAAAAATATCTCCCGCCAGAATCAATATATCATCTTCCGCAAAATCAATTTTTTCCAATAACAATTTAAATCTATCAGCATCATTATGTATATCAGAAACAACAAACACCTTTTTATTAACGACCTTTAAATTCATTTCGTCCTCTCTAAGAAAAATTATCGCTGCAATCCTATTTCAGAAGATTTTTCAAAACCATTATTTCCATATAACACGGTGATTGGTGCAAATACGAACGGATCCATGTCTTTTCGATGAAACACGTTATATGGATATATATTGGGATTTTTAACATTCCTGTCACTTAATTTAAAACTGCTGAGATGTATCATTTCAAAAAAAATCCTTCATCTATAAACTTATATTTTTCAAATCAGCAAGCCAGTCTCCTTTTACTCTTCAGCACAAATTTCATCATAATTTTCATACATAATTCGTATTCCACACTCCTCACTTTCTACATGGTAATGTCCCGCATACCACTCTGTAAAATCTAACTTGTCATAAATCTTCTGTAGCCATTTTTCCGTTGACTTGTCCACTACTGATTGATCAATCCCTTGAATAAATGCCCACACGGGTTCCGCTTTAATCGGTACTGTATGCGATAGTACAATATCCACATTCCACTTAGCTTTATCTAACTGCTGTTCCACATATTCTTTTATCATTTCATCTGGCTGTTCCGTCTCAAACCATGGCAGACCATTGCGTATCCTATAATATTTATCAATACTATATGCTCCACCGATCGGCATCACTTTTTTCCCATTGAAATTATAAATTTCTCCATCCTTAGCAAATAAAATATTGGGATACTGTTCTTCCACATACACAATTCCTTCATTCCATATTTTTTCTTCGTAATCTTCCGCCTCCCATGGTCGTGCTTCATGATTCCCGTGAACACAGAAAAATGTAATATTCATTCCAGATAACTGTCCCTTTAATTCTTTATCGGACAGATCCAGCCAATAATTAATTCCTGCATCCCCTAAGATAATCATCACATCCTCTGTTGTAGTTTCATATTCATAGCAAAAATCTTCAATACGATCAAAGCTCCGATGTGTATCACCTGTAATATAAAAATGCACCTATCCTTCCTCCCTCTCAATTTTCACAATTTCCATCTCATCAATACTCTGTATTTTAGATTCTCTTATATGCTTAAACAACGTTTTCTCTCTCGGTAATTCACATGGAATTCCCACAATATCATAAGAAACTTCTTTTTCTTGTCCCAATGTTCCATAATCATCAACCCATTCAACAGTTCCGTAGCCTTCCCTTGCGTCTTCTTTTCCATAGGTAAAATACACCGTTTCTCCTACTCTGTACCTTGGTCTTCCTACTTTCTGAACAGAATCTGGTTCTCCTAACTCTTTGATTTCTTCATACAGTAGTTGAGCATCCATATATTGAATATTGTCATGGTAATGTCCGAAATACCATTGCGAATAATCTAATTTCTTTGCAATTTTATCCATCCATTCCTCTGTCGACAGATCTATCTTCTCTTGACATTCTTCATTCCGCCGATTCGGTCTATATACTAACGGACATGTATGAGAAAACACATAATCCACTTTCCAATCTACTTCATTCAATCTATTTTCTACTTGACTTTTTTCTTTGTCATCTGGTTGTTCGTCCTGGAACCATGGAAGGCCTGTTAAAAGTCGGTATTCTTTATCGCGACTGTATGCGCCACCGATTGCAATCGCCTTTTTCCCATCAAAATCATAAATTTCTCCATCTTTTGCAAATACTATATTCGGAAATTCCGGCTCATAATATACCTCTCCGCCATGCCAGATTTTCATTCTGTAAGTTTGTATATGATAAGGTCTTTCCTCATGATTCCCATGCACGCACAGAAAATAATTAGGAAAATCCGCAAGTATTTTTTTATTCTCACGATCCTTGTCAGCTCCAAAATAATTCAATCCGACATCTCCCAATAATATAATTACATCCTCTTTTCCAAGTTTTTTATTAAATCTCGCCAACCAGATTAACTTATCAAAATGTGCGTGACAATCTCCTGTTATGTAGTAACCCATTTCCTACCACCTTACATATATTATTCATCTTCTGTTCACTATGCTGAAAATTGTAAATTGCCTTCAAAATCTCAATTATATTTATCTGTAATTTCCATTCTCATTTATAGCGTTTTGAATATATAGATTCATTTCGTTTCTTATTTGTTCCATCTGTTTTCCAGTATTTTGGATTTGTATACGGAATCCTTCCTATAATTTTATCCACATAATGGTTATCTCTTATACTTTCATATGTCGCTTTAAAATTTATATCATAAAAATATGCAAGATAGGATATCCAGTAATCCATCTTTGTCTTTCTTGTCTCTAATAGAACTGATTTATGATTTTTGAATTGTTGCATAACTTCTGGCGTAATTTCCGACATTCCTACCTGTTCTGCCGTAACTCCCAGAAGAGTTTCAATTGCTGTTTCGAGTTTCACTCTGCAATTGTCAAGTTTATCTGCATCACGTATGATTTGAGCATGCATCAACTCTCGCTCATTCGTAATTCCTTTTAAGCAGTAATCACTATGATGTCCTATTGCTGTTTTTATAATTTCATCCCACTTATTTTCTTCGACAAAACGCCGAATCAGTCTCTCCTCAAATAAAATTCTCACACCGAATGCTGCATGATCCATCGTTCCCGGTTCAAAACTGTTGTAACATTTCAATTGTTCAAATCTTCCAATATCATGTAACAATCCAATAATCTGAGCGAGCTCACAATCTTCTGCGGACAGTTTCATATCTTCTGTAATTTTTTTACTGCATTCCATCACTCCATAAGTATGCACAATCTTCAACTTTATCTTTTCATTTTTTTGGTCATAATCATTCAAATAGTTTTCAAAAGCTTTCTTCGCATATTGTAAATCAATCATTTCGTTTTCCCACCTTATTTTCAAGATTTTTCAACATAATATTCCCGACCAGTATCCAGACAAACTGCAGCCAAACGTCCATTTCTGCGATTACAGCCACAATCAATTGCAATATGGTGATTTGCTTTATATATATAACCTGGTTTAGGATTTCCCAGAATTCCCTGTGTCGGTGTATGTCCTGTCACCACATAGGTATCTTCAAAATATTGGATATCATACTCAGCCCTGTCCCATATCAATTCTTTTAAGGAATATTCTTCAATATCTTTTCCCGGATAGTAATTTCCAAGTCCTCCGTGAACTAATAAATAGTTTTTTCCATTAACTGTCAGTTCTTCGTAAATCATAAAGTCTTTTATAAAATCAATCACTTCATATTGCATTTCCCGGCTCAATGTCCGAAACTCATCAATGGTTGACTTGCTGCCATTGTACTGCCAGGTCATAAGATTCTCCAACATTTTTTCATCGACTTTTTCGATAGAAATCTCTGTAATTTCCTGCATTAAGAATTCCAGACACTCTAACGCCATAAGCTCATGATTTCCTGTCAGACATATCACATTTGGCATTTCCATAAGCTTCAGAATAATCTGAATCGGATGCGGACCTTTGTCCAGAATATCTCCGAGAACATATAATGTATCCGTCTCTTTCAAGTGGATTTCTTCTAACAGTCTAATAAACAGTTCATATTCTCCATGAATATCTGAAACAACATAAGTAGCTATGTCAATCATCCCCTTTCGTTCCCAAAACACCCTAGCGCACTCTAAATTTTTCCGCTTCCGGTATCACCTAACATGCAAATCCAATCTTCTTTATCTGTCTTTTCATTTCCGTCGGAATCTCTGGAATATCGCTTTCCTCAATGGTAGTCAGCACTTCTGTTGTAATTTCTGTTTCGTCCATCTGACATATTCTTTCTGCCAGATTCATCTCTGCCTCTTCCAACATTTTTCTAGCAAATCTTCCATTTCCATAGTCTCTGCTTTCTTTTACGCTCTCGAAATTCTTTTTTAACTTTTTCATTCCTGCCTCTGTGATTGTCATTTGTTTTCTTGAAAGCATCAATTTTGTAATCTCACAAAGTTCCTCAACAGTGTAATCATCAAATTCTACGCTAAATGCAATTCTGGAACGCATCCCTGGATTCCTGTCAAGAAATGCCTTCATTGGTTCCGGATAACCGGCAAAGATTACAATCACATTATCCCTATGATTTTCCATCTCCTGAACGATCGTATTGATTGCCTCATCGCCAAATCCATTGTCATAGCCGTCACACAGTGAATAAGCCTCATCAATAAAAAGTACTCCTCCTTGTGCTTCTTTAAACTTTTTCTTAACTAACGGTGCCGTAGCGCCTACATGTTCACCTACAAGATCTGCACGCCCTGCCTCTACAAACACACCTGTTGATAATATTTTCTCATCTTTCATAATCTCTGCAAACAATCTGGCTACAGTAGTCTTTGCTGTTCCCGGATTTCCTGTAAAGACCATGTGTAAAGAAGCGTTATCCCTTTGAAGACCTTTCTCCATACAAAGCTTGTTTATCTTATGTTTGGCAATCGCTTTATGGATTACTGTTTTAACAGAAGCTAATCCCACCATTTCGTCTAATTCTTTTCTGGCTGTTCCTGATTCTCTTTCCTTCTTTTCTCCCTCTCCAAGCATCTGGATATCCTCTTTCGTAATCTGAAAGAGTTCATCCTTTTGAATATCACCCAGATTTCTTCTTTGTGAAAGTAATCTTACGGATTGCTGTCTAACCGCACGTTCCATCAGATTACGGACATATCTTCCATTCCCAAAATCATCGATATTTCTAACTTTTTCAAAGATATAATGCGCCTCTTTGATTGCGTCATCTGTCACACAGAATCCTTTTTCATGGATCATCAGCTTAAAAATATCTGTAAGTTCCTCTGCCGTATAATCCGGAAAATCAATCCAATATGGGATTCGGCTTTTCAACCCTTCATTCCTCTTCATGAATGCTTTCATTCTTTCATTGTATCCTGCAAGAATAACAATTACATCTTCCCTTTGATTTTCCATTTCCTGAAGCAGCACTGTAATAGCTGTGTCACTCTTCATAGCGTATGCTTCATCTATGAATAAAACACCGCCTTTAGCTGCTATAAAAGCTTCTCGTATGGCACTTACGCATCCCATGCCATCTAAATCCATTCCTCCACGTTCAACAAATGCACCACTTTTTAAAATGCCTTTTTCTTTTGTAATTCCTGCAAACAGTTTTGCAACTGTAGTTTTTGCACTTCCAGGATTCCCGCCAAAAATCATATGCATCGAACTGGTATGATAATCATTTCCTTTTCGTTTTTTTCGTTCTTTCTCAACAATATCTGCCGTAATAATCTTATCAATCTGCTCTTTTACAATTTTCAGGCCAATCATGTTATTTAACTTTTCATAAGCGGATACTTCATTTTCATCTCTGTCCAACAAGAAATCTTCCGAAAGATTATAATCATATGCTTTCAATACATTTTTATTCAGACACCATGCTTCAAACTGCTCATAAGCTCGCAGTACATCTGTCTGTGAAAATTCATTTCCGGGAAATAATGCCATGAACTCCTGTGCCTGTCCTGCATATTTTGAATATTCGGATTTTTCAATCAACCGCTGCATATAATCGACCGCTGCTTTTCTATCCCCTGTTCCTTCTCTTAACATAATCGTCATCATATATCTTTTTAACTGTGGCAAGAGATAATAGGCAAATCCCGGATGATCCATATCATATGTAAATACAAACAGGCATTGGTTCCGATACTTCTTTATAAGTTTCTCCAGATATTGACTTGCCATTACATAATCAACCGGATCACACCCAAACTTTTCAGATAAATCTAAGACAATCACTCCGCCATAACTGTTTTCGATAATTTCTTCAAGATGGTTATTTTTCCTAAACAGATTAGGTTCTATTTCACTGACGATTTCCATTCTTCTGCTGTTGATTCGATTCGCTTTGCGTAAGTTCTGAACAAGTACTTCTGTCATTTCACCTGCTGCTTCAACGCTACGACTGGATATCACATAATGAACCAAATTTCCACTGTATTCAGATAGATTTGCATGCGCCTTTATATTTCTCAGTTCCTCCACAAAATCCTGATGGTAGATACTGCAGATCTCACACTCCTGTTCAGAAATAATACGCTCCTTAAAATCATAAGGAAATGGTCTTGTATCATTCATACAAGAATAATAATAGATCCATAAATTTGACGATTCTATGATCCGATTAGAATAATCAAAACATCTTCTTCTTTTACATTCAAGAAAACATTCCATGAACTGATGCATCGTTATCTCAAATGGCTCTACTTTTACCTGCTTTATTCCAAATGTATCTCGCAACATTTCAAGAATACCATCATATACATTTTGAAAACTTAGCTTCTGTTCATCGAAAGAAAAGATTGCAGAAATCAGATTGTCCTCTTCCCGATACACTAAAAACGTCCTGTTATTTTTCATATTCTGATACATATACGAGTTGATAGATTCGAGTACATTGTCGTAACCATAGTGTTGGAGTTCGATTTTTGCATTCTCCTTAATCTCCTCTACATTTGTACCCAATTCAAAACCATAATATCTCATACACTTTTCCTCCGTAAAAAAAACTTTTGATAATCATTATGAATATCACTAATGCCATAATGCATTTTCTTATTTTCTCCTATAACATTTTTGCCACAGTTCCGGATAATCTCTAAGATTAAGACAAGATTCTTCTCTCCAGATAGGCTCTCCCCAATAGCGGTAATCACATATATCCCACGATTCATTTTCTTTCCGATAATGGTTTGATTTTCCACTCTGACCATCATTAGGGTTCAATTTTGATCTTCGACGAATTCTTCTATTTGCCAGCTTTTTAGCAAATCGATCTTTATCCCCTTTATAAACTGGTGTATGTTTATAGCTTCGACTCATAATATACCGTCTCCATATTCGATAAATTTTCTTTTTATCCCGACGTCTACAACATAATATCTTCTGGCTTTTTAAGCTTCTTCCAGCATATTTTCTGATAAGCTTTTTTTCCGACATACTTCAGCATATTTTCTGGCATATTTCAGAACCAAGTCTGGGCAAAATTCTTTTCCGTTACTTTTATGACTCAAATAAGCTCCCAACGCTTCCGTTGCATATCTCAAAGCCTGTCTTTTTGGATCATCTTCTATATATGTTGGAAATTCCACTTCAAGATACAATGGATTAATATGTTCATGTGACCAGATTCCTGATTCTGTTAGTTTATAACAAATCATCTGTATATCTGAAAAATCAACATACCAATTTTTCTCTTCTATACGATTCAGATACCGATTCCAATCCGCTTCTCCCCCTGCCAGAACATAATATGAACCATTCCTTATATCTTTTACCGTCGTACCAGCTTGTAATGGACAAGGCATTTTTATAAAATGATATTCGAATCGTTCCACTTGATAGCTATCTACAATTTTTTCATCTTCTGGAAGCTCGTAAGAATTGAATTGTTCTATTTCTCCACTCATATTTAAAGTAACAGATGCTACCGCAGTACCGTCATATGCGCAGTATTCTTCCGTCTCAAAACCTAGATTTGGATTTCCTCGCAACGGATTGCGTACAATTTCGTCTGCATCTGTATCTACAATCATCTGCTTACTTATCCGACATTTCAATTCATATATCTGCATATATTTTTTTGCATATTTTAAAGCTCTATTATAATCAGAGAAAAATCCACCATTTTCATATTCCAGATTTTCGACAACATAGACATATTTTCCGGACTGATTATGGATAAATGTTTCAAATATCTTTTTTTCATAATTCAGCCGTTCGTTAATTTGTCTTCCTAGAGTTTCATCTCTCGTATCTTCCGCCAACTCCTCCAAGGCATCAAAAATTTCCTGCCTGAGTCTGCCTGGTGCATTCCAGATTAAGGTAGCCTTCTGAAAATCTGTAAATGCAAAATCAATTTCTTCAAAACATTTTTTCATCCATTGGGATGGGACTATCTCAAACATCTTACTTCCTCCATACACAATTCCCGTTCTAGTGAATCTAAAAAAGTCGCAAATATATCTCTTTATCAACTCTCAAATTTTTCACGTTTTACTTCCCTAAAGCTATCCTCTTTTAATTATTCATCTTCCTCGTCAGACAAATATTTTATAATCCCTTCCCGAATCTCTCTTGCTATCTTCAGCTCTCGTTCATTCATCCCACTGGCATTTTTTAAACCCAGATGAAAAAGAGCATCGATCACAAAAGCCGTACCTTCTACACTATCATTTACAAGGAGAACTCCATATTCTTCAATATGTTCTATTTCATCCAATGCCTGCTTTAACCTTCTGTGAATGGATTCTTTGCTCTCAGTACCTCTATTTTTTAATCGATGTAATAATTCTTCAAATGATGGTGGAATCAAAAATACCGACTGAATTTTTTGTTTTTCTCTAATCTGTCTCGCTCCCTGCGAATCAATCTCAATTATTACATTTTTTCCCTTAAAATAATTCTTGTAAACATCCTTTTTAAGTGTTCCATAATATTCTCCGGCATACTCAGCAAATTCAAGAAATTCATTCTTGTTTATCAAATCTTCGAATTCTTCTCGCTTCTTAAAATAATAAGATTTTCCATCCACTTCACCTTTCCTTGGCTTTCTTGTTGTAGCTGATACAGATACGACATACTTTTCAGGATATTCTGTTAATAATTGTTGTATAACAGTCCCTTTTCCAACTCCTGAAAATCCAGAAATAATCAATAATTTTCCCGGTGTGGCTTTTATATGCTTCTCATCAATATGTTTATATAAACACTTTTTTCTATAGGTTTCATAATCCTCCACCAAAATGTCATATTCAATTGTTTCAATTTTCCCATGTATCCTGTAAATATCTGTTCCTACAATAACGCCTTTGCATTTTGTCTTTTTCTTTCCATTATCGAAATAAAACTCCACCAAATCATCTTTTTCAAAAAGAGGTGTACGCAGTTCATATCTCCAATTGATTTTTTCTATTTCATCCTCTGTCCTGGCATGTAAAAGTAACGTAGCTTTTATGCAAGAGTCTTCCCATCGATAATAAATCATCTTCTCCAGAGTTGGAAGATTTTCCATGAACAAATCATAAATATCATTTCGCACAAATAACTTTGTACATGACACATTTTCTGCTAACTTCCATTGTCTTGTATCACACTGATTTAACACTGGAAATAAAGAAGCCCATTCTCTATGATAGTTAAGATTATTTAACTCAGGTCCGTAAAATTGATAAGATCTACCATCTTCAGCAATCATAATCACGCACCCTGGTCCACCCATTCCAGATGGCGCATAAAACCCATAGGCAACAATTTTCTCAAATAATTCTTCTGTCAAATCTGATAATTTTAACTGTACTCTATCTTCAAATTTCATACTCATCCTCCGCAGTTATTTTGCATCTTCCATTAACATTCGGATTTTTTCGAAATCATATTCTCTTATTATCTGGGCTTCTTCAGTACATTTTACTTCGTGATCTGTTACCACCACATCTGCTTCCATAGGATCTTCAACAATTTTTTCTGCCATCATAGAAAAGAAATCATACATATTCATGACATCTGTAAGATGAAAATAATCTGTCAAGAATGAAAGATTTGTATCTCCAGCCACCCTTGATTTACTATTTTTTGCTACATTAAGCCAGACAAATTCATTCGTGAAAAGATCGATTCCAAACAGATATGCAAAGGTACTCTCACAATTCACAAGATATGCCGATTTTACTGTCTTAGGTTCATATACTTGTCCACTATCATCCCAATCTCTCAGCATATACCCCGCTTTACAAAAACATTTATTAAAGTTTTTCCCAGAATAAACGTTATCGCAAAAAATCAAATATCGATATTCAGAATACTGTGCCTTGAATTCCGGAAGGTTGATATCAAAGTATTCAGAACCTCCCAGGTAACCGCTTGTTTGATCACCCGAATAGGTAATTGCTCCTGACTGGTGTCTCGACATTGTTCTCCAGGAAAATTCTCTCCGATTACCATCTTCCGTAAGTGCAAATACCGAAAGATCAATATCGTTCACCTTCTCCCAATAGGTAAATGCCCTTAGCTTTTTTCCCTCGTCTATTGGAATCCTGCTTCCTTTAGAAAGAACACCCAATCCTCCTTGCAAAGTATTTTCTGCTAATGGAAGTGTATAATTTTTCATGGAAGGTTCAATATATACCTTTCCCAATAGTCGATTTCTAAGTTTCTCAGAAAGTTTTGAACGAATCATTTTACCAACTTCTTTTACCTGCTCTTCCGTAAGCCTGCTTTGACATTTCTCACTCTCCTCTGGTGTTTCATAATGAACCTTCATGAGATTATGCTGTGTAAACTTGAAAATACGTCCGTTCTTTCTCTTCACTCCTTCATATCTAAACAATAATTGTAGCAAAATCAACGTACTGCAATCCTCTGGGAATTCCGAAAGGAATGTTTGCTCATCTTCTCGATCCATACGGCTGATAATGTAATCCATATTTCGAAGCAATGCAGATGTTCCTTTCTTTTCCCGCAATAATTCTGCTGCTTGCTGACATCTGTTTTCCTGCATCAGCTTTTCAAACTCACTGTATACAGACTCATTGCCTTTCGTTCTCATGGCATGTACAAATATTTCCGCCTCTTCGTTTTTCGGCTGATAATGAATATGATGTAAGAACCCATTCCATAACTGCTTCTTTTCATAACATGTACAAATATCGCACCTGTCACCTCGAAACATTCTGTCCAATAGTGCCGTTAAGAATTTTCTATCCTGATTTTTTAAATTCAGTTTTTTCGGATTATCATTGTGATAATACCGATAGTTTAATTCATCTACTATTTTCATAACATCCGACAGATTCAAACTGTCTACCAGTGAAAGATTTTTCGTGTCAATTAAAAGTCTTACACAGGTATTCTTTGATACAATATCCGGAATATTTTCAAGATGGTCACGAATAAATGTAAGTACAAGCGTATACTGCCTCTCACTCAATGGTCGCGAACCTGACAATAAATCCTTCACAATCACTCGTACCGTTTCTTCTGCTTCTTCTTCCGTTTGTATCACAAATTCCTGTACTTCTGTCTCTTCCTGAAAAGCCACACGTTCAAAATCTTTTTCAAACATAGACTGCCCCGGCTCTTCAAAATTGCCAAGCCCGTACGCATTAAAATAATGTGCAAGCTGATCAAATAATAATTCCTCTGTAGAAAGATTTCGGACACTCTGAGGGAATCCTCTATAAAACGGTTTCGGAACATTTTCTCCAAATCTTTTTGATAGTTCTTTTACCATTCCGCAATGTACAAGCTCCCTACCCTTTGTAATTTTTACGCCAAAGAAATGTGCCATTGCAAACAAGGTTTCAAAAACATGCTTTTCTTCTGTCTCTCCATCACTGACAAGAATATGCTTTTCAAACAAATAGTCTTTGTATATTTCTTTCATGCCCGCACCTCTTTCTACTACTATACTTTAATCAATGCCGACTGATCTTGCCACTCAAATACACCTAATTTGAAGTAAGTAACAATAGCTGTCGGCATCCTTTTGGCGATATTATCGGATTAAATCTGTGCTCTACCAACTGAGCTACAGAACTTTTAAAGTTCTGGTGGGAGTCGAACCCACGACAACAAACTCCCAAAGAAGTAAATCCGATTAGCTGCCAAATTCTTTCTACTTATGCTTTTAAGATAAAACCTTTTCTGTTTCTTATATAACGTTTAGTATTAAAACTATTGTACATCATTACCTTAAGTTTCCACTTCTACTCCTGCCAGAATTTTCCATTTTGATAGCCTGCCAACAGTTTTTCCCTCATATCGTTGTACCAGGCTCTCAACGTTGATTGGAGATAATATATTTCATCTTTTCCATTTTTATCGCTTTCTAAAATACTGCCAGTTTGTACATCCATATGAAAAATGATTTTTCCTTTGTCTCCACCATAATACTCCATTGTTAAATAGTTATCTGTGTCCTTTGCAAATACCATAATACTGTCATAAATAATAGATATGAGACGATATTCCGGATTCCACCATAATTCTTTTATATCTATCTCAGTTTTCTCTATCGGTAACCATGCCAACACACTATCAAATTCTAAAACTTCTCCTCGACTTTGTCTGAAACTTCCAGGTATTTTCCCGTGATCAGTACTCCATAACCCTGTATCCCAACAACCAGCGCTTAGATGACCATCTTTTTCAACAATCAAGCAGACCTCAAAATTATTAGGAAGCCTGTCTTTTATATAATTAAAGCCTTTCAGCGTTACTTCTCCCGGCTTATTTGATATAGCAAAGACTTCATTGGTACCCATAATTATTTCTCCATTATTTTTAATATATCTCAAATCAAATTCAACGAATTGTCCCAAAAACAGATTTTATATTTCTTTAATCTCAGCATAAAACTTTTCAAAGTCATCTAGCATCCTATCTATTTTGGTGCGCTCATACCACCCCTGTGATTTCCAGAACAGTAAAATCTCTGTGAATTCATCTTCTTTTTTATCAATAAATTCTCCACATCGCTGACCATTGTTATATACCTTATCATTTTCTCTTGCTGTCATGCAGGCCGTATCATGCCCCAATCTTGAGAAGTCTTTGCAATACAGCTCTTTTGACGCTATTCATGTTATGTACACATTGATTTCTTTTCATAGATCATCTTAATAACGGGACATATATTAATTTCCTTATCTTCATCCAAAAATCCTTGCATTACTAAAATCGGTCCATCTTCTGGATTATCTCCGTGAAATCCAATCTTTTTCAACAATTCTACTGCTGGTGTATTCTCTGCAAGTGTCGTTGCATACAATCTATCTACCGTGATCTGGTTATGATCTACCGATAGTCCTTCTCCAAATATTTGTTTTATTACTGCTTTACAAGCTTCTTCACAATATCCTTTTCTCCTATAATTTTTAGCTATATAGAATTCTATTTCATAATCTCCATTCAGCTCACGATGAAAGCCTACATAACCAATAAATTTCTCCATAGAATCTTTTTGGAAAATGGAATAGATACATTCTTCATGCCCAGTTCTTTCAAAATACGCTGCAAACTCAGACAGGTTTTTCTCCGAAAATTCTACTCCGCAAAATTCTTGAAAATTACCATCTTCTCGTAGCATTTTCAAAAATGGTTTGGAGTCCCGTTTATTGACTCCTGGTAATAATTTTAATCTTTTTGTTTCGATTTCTCTTCCTGTATTCATAAATAATCACCATTTATCCTAAATTCACATATTTATCTTTACATATATCTTCTACAAAAAATACTGGTAATCTTCCATGATATGTGTCATATAATATATCTTCTGAAATCTGTCTATAGCGTTTCCCCACTGGTGTGTCTACTTTTTGCATATAATCTATTACAATAGAATTTTTCATTTTATCATTGATCTTCCCACAGATAGTACAATAGCTGTTAAGTGATGTATGAATTTTGTGTTCATCCCAATTCCATTTATATCTAATTAGACATTCTTCATATTGATGCTTGTGTTTTGACTTCTTATTAGCTTTAGATATATCATTTTCTTTCCATTTGAGATATTTTGGTATTTCTAAATCTGAACTAAATTTTCGCTCCAATTCTTTTCACCTTCCTCTTCCACCAATCCAACTAAAATTAAAAACAGAAACGTCTTTTAAAATTGAACTCTCAAATATACCCTCGGTCACCCGAGGACCTCAAAAATACCTTTGCAGCTACAAATGTCAGCACAGAATATCTTGTCGAGGTATCCCTCTTGTCTTATCCGTCGATAAGACTTATACTCTGTGGACCCTGCATATAGATTTCTCTGCTGCAGGCAGAATCCTTACTGATGTAGACCTGTCTAGCTTTCACCAGCCACAAGTCTGGTCGCCGTTGCGATATCTTGCCTTTAGCTACTCACTTGTGATTTGATTCCATATATGCTTTTCACATATATCCGGGCGTTCATGCAGCAGCGCCCATGCGGCTTGATGTGTTATCGGTTTCGGCTGTGTAAAATCATCACCTTTCGGGTGAGGCATCAACCGTTCTTCCTCTGCATCGAGGCTGCCTATCGAAACATCAACAAATCGTTCACAAATGTATTACTACACTCAACCATCCGTTAAGATGATTTTCAGTCTGCAACGATATTTTCAAAGTGCCATGACCGAATAAAAAACTCTTGGTGTCAACTAACACCATCCTTGCGTCTCCGCTCGGATGAACTCTAACAGGTTCTCCTCTTGAAATAACCTCTGTATTTGCTCATTCATTCCTCTTACGACCATGCGCCCAATCTCTACTGGCGATAGAGTTGTGATGGGCGTGGCATATTTGAAAGTTCAATCCTTTTTTTTGTTATCTCTCCAACCTAATTGCTCCCTTCATGATTTTATAAACAGCATCAGCTTTTTATCTGTGACTGATTATATCGTTTTGAACATTCTATAAATCAGCACATCTAATGCTTTTCAGGTTTATTTTATGCTCCTACCAGAGTTTATTATTGGATTTTTCTACACTTTCCACAAAATTCATCCGGTACACAGGCTTTATCGTCAATATAAATATCACAGAAAATCTTACGTGAATTATTTCCATAATAATCAATCACTTCAGGCACATTATCATTCACTGCATCTGAATCAATAATATCGCCAACATATGTTGTTAAATCTGTAAAATCAAAATCTCTTAACTTCTCAATATCTCCATCTAAGACATCTCTCACAAAATTTTTAAAAAAATTTT
>NZ_QTZH01000049.1:0-18475 GCF_003462585.1 Ruminococcus sp. OM04-4AA
TTTCAATATTTTTTATTTGTCTTAATGGAAATATTACTTATCTTGATATATGATTCGTTGAAACTTTTTGATTATCAGACACAAAGACTCAAATCTTGATATATGATTCGTTGAAACTTTTTGATTATCAGACACAAAGACTCAATCCGTGACTTATAACAGTCTTTTGAATACTTTCGAAAGTTAGATATAGGATATCTGATTAATTTATAAAATACAATGTTTTTTTTGTTGATATCTTAACTTTTTTGTTGGTAAATTGTGGATAACTTTTTTCAGGAGATAATATACTTGCAAGACTTTTATTAGAAAAGGAAACTGCAAATGAAAAAGTGAGTAGAGACGTGCTACTCACTTTTTTCTATCTTCTATTCATATAAGAAATCGATGACAACGTCTGCAGGTGCGCCGGACAGATATCTCTGCATGCCAGTGATTTCGAACATTGCTTCGCAAAATGTTCTTCATACTGTTTCTCCAATGCCCGCTTTCGATTCAGACTGGAAGAATGCAGAAGATACGCGTTATTTGCAAACTCTGCACCATAGAAATCATCTTTTGCCCCAAGATAATTCGGACATACTTCCAGACAAAGTCCACATTTCAGACACTTTGCTGCCGAATACTGATGATCATGCTCTTTCGGATCTGGATGTTTCCGAATTCCAAGGTACATCAATGCTTCCTTCTGACGTTCCCATATCACAGATCTGTCAACGATCAGATCTTCCACAACCGGAAATTTTGTAAGCGGTTCCAGCCTTAAAATCTCTGTATCATCTGTATTAATGAACACTCCACATGCCAATGCCGGATGCCCGTTGATCACCATTGCACAACCTCCGCACATTTTCTTCATACAACTACATTCCCAACGGATTTTTCTACATTGTTTTCCCTTGATATCTTCCAGCTGGTCACGTTCATTTAACTTCTCAAGAATCGCAGCTACTGTAATTCTTCCCTCTCCTCTGAAATGAAAAACTTGCCAATACGGCGCTGATCTTCGGTCATCCTGTCTTTTGATTCTTACTTTCATCTCACAGCGCCTCCCTTTTCTCCTGACTCCTGTTCAAAATAAATCCTGATTCTTTCGTCTTTAAACTCTGCAACGGAACATTTCATGAATTCTGATTTTTCACCTGGAAAATCTTTTCGGAAATGAGCTCCTCTTGATTCACGTCTTTCCACAGCACTCATAAGTGTCGCTTTTCCAAGAACAGCCATCGGATATAATCTGTAATTTTCATAAACAGATACCATTGGATCAATCGGAAATGTCCTCAGCTCATTCAAGTTGGAATCCAATGCGTAAATACTATCCTGAAGAACTTCTCCATCACGGATCAAATCCATGCCATAACTCATGATCTTCATTAATTTACGCAGTGTTGCTGTCGCTGAATACTTGCCCCGATACTCTGACATCTGTTCCATACGATCAATTTTCTCCTGCTCATGCTCAATATAAGGAACAAACAATTCTTCGCACATCGGCTGACCCTGTCCCTCATGCACCGCATGCGCTGCTGTTCTTCCCGAATGAACTGCTGTCATCAATGAATTTCCACCAAGGCAATTTGCACCATGATATTTTGACGCAGCTTCTCCCACAGCATACAATCCTGCAATATTCGTCTGATGCATTCCGTCCACTTTAATACCACCCATAAAGAAATGGATTGCTGGCGTTACAGGGATCGATTCTTTTGCTGTCTCCAGATAAACCTGTCCGGGACACATTGCAATTTCTCTTGCGACAAGATCTCTTGACATCAGATTGCCTTCCGTACCATACTTTTCTTCCATAAAATAAACACTGTGACTTCTATTCTTATAATAAAGTCTCCAACCTTCACTTCTGACAGATTCCGAGATTATAACCCTCTTATTTCCTCGCTGAACCGTGGTCGGATAATACTGGATAAATTCGAGATTTCTCAGCTGCACTCCCTGTAAAAAAAGCTTTCCTGTCACATAACCATCATTTAATTCAGATCCAGTGGTTTTTCCATATAGCTTGTTCATTCCACCGGTAGCACAGATTACTGCATCCGCATAAACCGGAATCAACATTCTAGATTCTGGATTATAAAATAACGCTCCATAACACTTTTCATCCCGAATAAGAGCAGAATAAAAATACAATCCAATTTTCTTTTCTATTTTACCTTTAATCTCATACTCCAGGCATTTCTGTGTCATTGCCGTAACAATCTGTTTTCCAATGGAATTACCTGAATAAACAGTCCTTTTTCTACTCTGTCCTCCGGAAGCTTTCACTTTCCATGTATCATCTTCATGTCGATCAAAAAGAACTCCCATCTCATCCAGCCATTTCAGATGTTCCGGTGCTTTCTCACAGAGATTTCTCACATCCTCTTCTTTTTCAAGAAAACACCCACTCTCCAGCGTATCATTCGCATGCCACACTACAGAATCCTCCTCTGCGGTATCAACTACTGCATTGATTCCTTCTGCTGCCATAACTGACTGTGTACGTTCTGACTGAACCGGTGATACAAGAATTACCTCATCATCAAGTTCTGCTGCTTCTATTGCAGCAGACATCCCTGCAATTCCATTTCCTATAATCAATACCTTCATTTGTCATCTTCTCTTTCCTAAAAATCTCACCTGTTCCTACAATCTTATCCGCGCAGCCACCGTAAGAACCATTAATAATCCACAGATGATCCATGTTACATAATCCACAAGCTTCTCCATCCTGTCGTTCCTCAACAAACCAAGCGTCAGCATAGAACGGCTGAACGATACACTCAGATGCAGAAATGCCGCGCCTGCAAAGAGAATCTCCGTCACTAATACAAGAAACTTTGCTCCACCAGAAAATGATGCTCCACTTATTATAAGATGAAGTACTCTCATGTGTGGATACAATAAAATCAGGATAACAATTCCGCTGATTCTCTGCGTAATTAATCTCCAATTCTCTTTCCTGTATCTTTGAAAATTAAGTATTCCACGTCTTGGATAATAACTTACAATACAAAGAACTACATGAATCAAAACTGTCGCCACAATCCCTCCTGCGAGTATCTGACAATCAGAATAATCCTGTCCACCTGTCAACATAGGAATGGACATGGTAAGCATATGTCCAAGTAAGAATAACGTAAGCATCCAGGAACATACTGCGTTCCATTTTTTTATCATTAATCAGCACCCCTTCTGTATCTTATTCTCTCTACTTTTAATCTTCCACATAAACAGCGCGGGTACGCTCTCCATCTTCGATCAATTCTACCTTTGAAAAACTTTGTATATACTGCTTAAATTGTGAGTATCCATAATCACGTACTTTAAAATCACCAAACTGAATACGAATTCGATTCCCCAGTGTTCCAAGAGAGATCCCCTGATCCCCTGTCATCTGAATCTGTCGGATAATATACTCTTCAAGCATATCTTTCTTACTCTTATCTTCATACAGAGTAACTGAAACTTTCGTTCCTTCCTGGATCAGCTTTAATTTCGGTAAAGTTTCAAGGAACTTGGATAACAAACTGTAACCATAACGTCGAACATCAAAGTCCGGATATACTTTGACCAGCCGGCTTCCAACTTCACCAAGCCCGGTTTCCCTGTCGTTATTCTGGTTTTCCGTAATGATCTTAACCACGATTTCTTCTATTTTTTCCTTTGATACCTTTTCAATCTTTTCTTTTGAACCTCTTCCATTCGACGATGATAATGAAGCACCGGAAATTTTCTTCTGTCCCCTTCCAAACACATGCGGATGATAAGACTTTCCTTCGCTCTCTTCCTTCTCTATCGTGTTGTCTTCCAGAAGCACCTCTAATACGGTGAAGATATCACAGGCTTTACGGAACGGAAGCGGTGTCTTGTCCTCGCCCATTCCGATTACCATCTTTCCACTTTCACGAAGCCGGCTTGCAAGCTTTGTAAAGTCACTGTCACTTGATACCAGACAGAACCCCTCCAATTCACTTGTATAGAGCATGTCCATTGCATCAATGATCATGGCAGAATCTGTAGAATTCTTTCCCTGTGTATAACTGAACTGCTGAATCGGCGTAATAGAATTTTGAAGAAGTTCTTCCTTCCAGCTCGCACTGTTTGACTTTGTCCAGTCTCCGTAAATTCGTTTGTAAGTCACGTTTCCATATTTAGATAATTCATCCAGGATCGGCTTAATATATTTTGCAGATACATTATCCGCATCGATTAAGAGTGCGAAACGGTCTTCCATGTCTGATACTCCTCTCCTCCAAGATTCTTCCATGTAAATACACCGTTTTCATAAATCATATAACTGTGCTCGGATCTTTCCTTTGGAATCGAAACAGAACCTGGATTTAAGTACTGATATTTTCCACCGTTCATATCAAGGATTTCCTCACATGCCGGAATATGCGTATGTCCGTTCAATAGAATGTCCCCATCTTTTAACATTGGAAGATTATGCGGATTATACACATGTCCGTGTGTTGCAAATATTGTAACATCACTGTTCTTTTCTTCCGGATCTCCTGCCAGATTCAGATAACAGTAATCCGCCAGAATTGGGAACTCCAATACCATCTGATCCACTTCTGTATCACAATTTCCTCTCACACAAAGAAGTTCTTTCTTCATTGGATTAAGCATTGCGATCACTTCCTTCGGTGCATATCCTTCCGGCAGATCATTTCTCGGTCCATGATAAAGAATATCCCCTAATAATAATAATTTGTCTGCGCCTTCTCTTTTATAAGCCTCAAGCATCTGTTCACAATAAAATGCTGAGCCATGGATGTCAGATGCAATCATCAATTTCATTTTTCACGTCCTCCTGTCTTTCTAAATAGTTTCTCTATAATAACTGAAAAAGCAGTGACTCTTTTCTTGAGACACCGCCTCTTATTATTTTGTGCCTGTGGATATTATGATTATAACACAGAATGAATCACAGCGAAAAATATTTTCCCACAATTTCAAAAGGCGCCGGACCCACACTCAACACAGCTTTATGGAATTCTTTCTGGGATTTATTTCCAGATTTTATCCATTCCTTTTTCAGCTCCAGAAATTTTATATATCCGATATAATATTTCAAATAATTTCCCGGCGATCCCAGAATCAGATTATAGATTTTATCAACCGTTTCGGCATCTTTAATTCCATATCTTGCATAAAATTCTACTGTATCCATTCTGCTCCATCCTTCGTAATGGATTCCCATATCTGCCAATGCATAAAGTGCAAGAATCACTGAACTGTTCTTCTGAAGAATTGCTGCCTGAGTCTTAGATAACGGCATCAGATAATAGCTGCACATCTCCGCATAAGTTGCCCAGCCTTCTACATATCCGCCAAAATTTAAAATACTCCTGACGGGATCAGGATCCGTGCTTTCAAAAAAGATTGTCTGGTACAGGTGTCCCGGATACCCCTCATGCGCCAACGTTGTGAACAGTGTCAAATCATCTCGCATCTGTACTTGGTTTACATAAATTACATTTTCTTCTGTATAGTCAATTGCCGGTATCATATAAAATGCGGGACTTAAATGTTCCTGCATTTCCTCCGGTACATATTTTATCTGCAGAGAAGTTTTTGGAATCTCAGGAAATGCAGTCCCTATCCCTTTTTTTAACTTTTCTAAAATTCTTTCTGCTTTCCCATCTTCCAATATTGCTGCTGCCTGCTTCGCTTCGTTGACTGCTTCTTCCATACCGGTAATATCTTCTGAAATTTGTCTGCGTGTTAGTTGCTCAAGCTCTTGAATCGTGTCTGTCACTCCTACACTCTGCTGTATATACCATTCGTAGTATTTTCTCCCTTCCGGAAAATAACACAATCCCTTTTCATTCATTCCCTTCCCTTTCAATTCCTCAACCGCCTGTATCAAATCCTCATACGCCGGATAAACCTGCTCTTCCATCTGCCTGGCGTTCTGCTGAATATAATCACTCTTTTCTTTTTCAGACAGTTCCTGTAATTCACCAATTCTGGACACAAATGTCGAGTACAGATAATTTCCATTTCCCATTGCAAGAAATGCATTACATTGTTCTAACACCTGATCCGCCATTTCATCTGACAAAAACAATCCCTTGTCTGCTTTTTCTCTTTCAAATGCAATGATCTGTTGAAAATAATCCCTTGTCTCACTTAAAACATCCAGATACGCTTCCACATCTGTCCTGTCATAAAACTGATATTCAGATAATACAATTGGAATCTGCGTCTGTACTCCATTGACTGTATTCAACGGTTCTTCATAATACAGATAATCCGCTTCTTCTCTCAAATTTCTCAGATATTGCTTCAACAGATCGTATGTAATTCTATTTTTTACATTCAGTTTTTCATAAGAAAATGTATACAATGCCTGCTGTATATTCTCCGCTGCTGTCTTAATCTGAGTACTGTCTGTCTGTATCGTTCCATATGCTGTATCCGCTTTATCAATCCCATACGCTTCTGGCTCTTTTAATGTATAGTGCAGACTGATCTGGCTTGCAGCCACCTCTTTGCAAAACAATTTTTCTGTAAACGATGTAAATCTTTCATTCTCCGCTTCTTTACTGCTCTTTTTTTCTTCTAAAAATGTTGCTTCACAACCGTTTAAAAAGAAAATAGAACTGAAAAGAATACTGATACTACATACAATACTTACACACTGCTTCTTCCGCCTTTTCCAAAATTGAATCAACATAGCAGACTCCGACAGTTATTTCTCTAATTTTATGCATCGGCTTCCTTATTTATACATCTCTCAAATTTGTTTCCAAACAGTAATGCATCCCCTCTTTATTTGTGATAAAATACAACTATATAAGATACAGGAGGCGTTGTGTATGGCCAACTTAATATTTGAACATTTGAAAAAAGTATATCCGAACGGATTCGTATCTGTAGATGATGTCAGCCTCTCGATCGAAGACGGTGAATTTGTTGTATTCCACGGACCAAGCGGATGCGGAAAATCTACAATTTTACGTATGATTGGCGGCCTGGAAGATATTACTTCCGGAAAGATCTATCTTGATAATACCTTTTTAAATGACATTCTTCCACGCGACCGGAAGCTTGCCATGGCATTTCAGAATTACGCTCTCTATAAGCACATGAATGTCTATGATAACATGGCACTTGGACTGAAGCTTCGTGATCTTCCGCGTACAGTTATCAATACCCGCGTAAAGACTGCTGCCGCTTTTCTTGGAATTTCAGACATTCTTACGAAAAAAATTCGTTCTATTTCTGATTCTGAACGCCAGCGTGTTGCACTCGGTCGGGCTATTGTCTGCCACCCAAAAGTTCTGCTTGTAGATGAAGATTTTGCTCATCAGGATGATGACCTTCGGAAAGATATGATCCATGATATTCTCAAAATTAACAAAGAGCTTGGAATTACGGTTCTTTATGTCACAAATAACTACGAAGAAGCCGTTTCCCTGAATTCTCGTGTCATTTTTATGAAAGACGGAAAAGTAATCGAGGACAGCATTTAAGCTGTCCTCTCATTTTCACCCAAGCAACTCTCAAAACATGCTTCTTATGATTTTTGCTTCTCCAGGTAATTATAAATTTCACGCTTCTGAACGCCGCGGTCTTTCGCAACCTTTTTCATTGCTTCTTTTCGATCCACTCCCTGAGAAATATAGTACTCCATATGGTCTTCAATACTCATATCTTCCCAGCGCTCTTTTTCTTCCTGACGGATTTCTTCCCGGCTTCTCCCTGCAATTACAATCACACACTCTCCCTTCGGAGCGTTCGCCTCATAATAAGCTACCGATTCTTCAAGTGTTGATTGAAATGCTGTCTCATGCCTTTTGGTCAGTTCTCTGCAAACCGTTACTTTTCGATCTCCCAGACGCTCTGAAAGAAGTTTCAAAGTCTTTACCAGACGATGCGGTGCTTCATACATTACGATCGTTCTTGTCTCAGCAGCCATTTCTTTTAAAACTTCTTCCCGTTCTTTCTTATCTGTCGGAAGAAATGCCTCAAATGCAAATCTTCTTGTCGGAAGTCCTGACATTGTAAGCGCTGTAACACATGCCGCCGGTCCCGGAACAGAAGTTACTCGAATCCCTGTTTCATAACACATTTTCACCAGTTCTTCTCCCGGATCAGAGATCCCAGGTGTACCTGCATCTGTAATCACCGCAATATCCAGTCCTTCTTCCAGCTTCTCCACCAGTTTACGACCTTTGTCAAACTTGTTATATTCATGATAACTTGTCATTGGCGTCTGTATTTCGAAATGATTTAACAGTTTAATACTGTTTCTTGTATCTTCTGCTGCGATCAAATCCACCTCTTTCAATGTTCTGATCGCACGAAATGTCATATCTTCCAGATTACCAATTGGTGTTGCCACCAAATATAATGTTCCTGCCATCTTCATCTCCCACGAACAATTACCGTTGTCTTTCAGTCTTTTCAGAATTATTTCCGTTCTTCTGCAATAAAGTCCCATCCTTCGCATACATAATGATTGGTGGCTCTATCGTCACTCTGGGTTTTGCCCCACGCATTCCTTCCACCAGAACCATTGTCGGTTCTTTATCTATATACGGATGAATAAACTGAATCCGTTTCGGTTCAATCTTATATTCATGCATCTTCGTCAAAATCTCTGTCAGCCGAAACGGTCTGTGAATCATATAAAATCTGCCTTTATCCTGAAGAAGCCGCATACTTTCTCTTAAAATATCATCTAATGTACACAACACCTCATGCCGTGCAATCGCCTTACTGTCATCTGGATTCCGAAGTCCATGATCCGCTAACATATAAGGCGGATTCGTTGTGATCACATCAAAAAAGGCCGGCTTAAATCGTTCTGCCGCCTCTTTAATATCTCCGGTTACAATGTTAATTCTGTCTTCCAGATGATTATGTGCAACACTGCGTCTTGCCATTTCTGCAGTCTCAGCCTGTATCTCAAGCCCTGTAAAATGCTTTCCTTTCGTCTTTCCTGCAAGTAGAACCGGGATGATTCCATTCCCGGTTCCCATATCAAGCACGGTCTCTCCCGGCTTTACTTTTGCAAAATCAGAGAGAAATACTGCATCCACTCCAAAACAGAATTTTGAAGGATTCTGGATCAATTCTAATCCTCCAAGCTGCAGATCATCCAGACGCTCGCCTGGTCTCAGATTATTTGTCATCTAACTTCGAAGCTCCCTCTTTCTTCTCCATCCGTTCAAGCGCAGCTAATTTCTTCTGCTCTTCTTTCGATACTTTCTGTTTCTTTCTTCTCGGACGGAATTTCAGATCATCCGCCTTATACTCGCGAATCTCTTTCTCGTCATTCTCCAGATTAACAATAACTTTCACAAGTCTGCGAAGTACACTCAAAGAATGTACTGTTCCGGTCAATCCATCACTTGTTGTCACATTATCTCCAACAGAAGGTAACTGACTGTTAAGCACTTCATAAGTCTCTTCCTCATTCGTCAGACAGCACATCAATCTTCCGCAGACCCCTGAAATCTTTGTCGGATTCAGGGACAGGTTCTGTTCCTTTGCCATCTTGATTGATACCGCTGCAAACTCTGTCAGATATGTGCTGCAGCATAATGGACGTCCACAGATACCAATTCCTCCGCGAATCTTCGTCTCATCTCTGACCCCAATCTGACGAAGCTCGATTCTTGTTCTGAACACAGCTGCCAGATCCTTTACAAGTTCACGGAAATCAATACGTCCGTCCGCTGTAAAATAAAACAGGACTTTATTATTATCGAAAGTATATTCTGCTTCAATCAGTTTCATATCCAGTCCATGCTTACGGATCTTCTCCTGACAAATCTTAAAAGCCTCTTTCTCTTTCTGACGATTCTTCTCTACCGTCTTCTCGTCCTGCTCTGTTGCAATACGAATCACAGACTTCAAAGGCTGAACCACTGAATCATCGTCCACCTCTTTTGGTGCACTGACAACACGTCCGTACTCGATTCCCCGTGCTGTCTCCACGATTACGTGATCCCCCTGTTTGATTTCAAACTCTCCCGGGGAAAAGAAATAAATCTTTCCCGCTGTTCGGAATCTTACTCCTATTACTTTTGTCATGTATCTAATTCTCCTTTATTGTAAGCAAGAGCAGTTCCATTGTCAGTTCAAAATTAACATTTGCTTTCAGTCTGGCTTTCGCCTTTTCAATTGCGTCCAAAATATTCTCAATTCCTTCATAAGAGCTCTTACTTGCACGCGCCTTGATATATCTCAGCTGATCAGAAAATACTACTCTGTCTACATTCTTAGTTGCCTTATAAATTAATACATCTCTGTACCAGATTGCGATCATATCCAGATAGTCGTTAATCTCCATCTTATATGTCATACATTTTTTCACTGCATCCATCAGTTCTGAAACATTCATCTCATCAATATTTCTAAGTAAATGTACAACTTCTTCCTTAATCTCATTGAAATATTCTGACGTCGCAAGCATAATCGCTTTTCCCATATTTCCCTGGGCAAATGCTACACAGACATCTGCTTTATAATCAGGAATCTCCATCTGCTCCATCAGATATTTCTTTACAAGCTGATCTTTAATATTACGAAGTTTCATCATAACGCATCTGGAACGAATCGTTGGCAGTAAAGCCTCTGCATTCTCTGTCAGAAGCATGATCACCGCATATTCCGGTGGCTCCTCAATTGTCTTAAGCAATGCATTCTGTGCCTGGGCACTCATTAAGTCTGCCTCTGGAATAATATAAATCTTATACTTGCTGCTGTACGGCTTGATCACAATATCATTATTAACCTGTGTACGAATATCATCAACACTGATCGTATTCGGTTTCTCATGTGTCACCTTAATAATATCCGGCTGATTACCGTTCTGTGCCTGTTTACAGGACTGACATTTCCCACATGCCTCTCCGTCTTCCTCACGATTCTGGCACTGCAGGCTCATAGCAAAAAGATTCGCAAGAAGCCGCTTTCCAGATCCTCTTTCGCCATTCAGAATATATGCATGCGATACTGCATCAGCCTGAACTGCGCTCGAAATATACTTGATTATGTTTTTGTGCCCTACTACATCTTTAAAACTACTCATTTCTATCACCTGCCGTGTATCTTATTTCATCTTTAGCGGATAATATTCTCACAATTATCCACCTAACAATAGTATATTCATAATTTTAACATCATTTTCTTACAAAACTATGAACTACCATTTAAGTATATCATAAATTCACGTTTATTTCTCGCAAAATTTCTTCCATACAAGTTTCCTTATCAATATTTTGAAATCTCCGCTTGATTCCCGCCCTTTCCAGATTCTCCTCCGAGAAATCTTCGGCATCTGCAAGAAATCTTCTACACAGTTCTGCATACTGCGGTTTCAGCTGTGCCCGTTCTCTTTCTAACGCCCTCGACAGTCTTAATCCATCTTCTACTTCTATATATAATGGAACCATGACATCATCACCAAAATATTCTTTCAATGCATAATATGACTCAATCGTTCCGATCACAAGATAATCATACTGCCACAATTCAATCTGTCCATCGTCTGCTGTAAAATAAGTCCAGATTCCACACTTTGTATTGTAAGAACGAAACTCGATGATTTTCTCCTCGTCCATCATCTCATCAAATCGTTCCTGATCGACAAAGAAATATTCCACTCCGTCCTTCTCACCCTCACGCATTGGACGTGTTGTATATGGAACGATTGAATGAAATTTTGGCATCTTTTCCATCAATTCTTTGTAAATCGTATCCTTCCCGGAAGCGCTTTTCCCCATAATATAAAATATTTTACCCATACTTTTTCTCCTGCTCTTAAACATGCATCTGGATTCGTATTCTCAACTTCCAGCCTGTCGGTTCTTTATTCTGGATTCCCCGCAACTAATAAACAATTCTCCTGGCTTAGTCCTTCAATGGAAAAACCCATCTCTTTATATTTTACCATCTTTTGCACAATAGTAGAAGTAATTCTCTCTCCAGGAACAATCATTGGGATTCCCGGTGGATAAAGATAGACATATTCCAATGAGATTCTTCCTGATGCCTCATTCCATTTCACACTCTCGCCTTCCATTCTCCCTGCTTCAAAGGAAGAATATGCTTGTTCTAATGGAATCATTTCATAAGAAATATTTTTTATAGTATGATCCTCATCATTCCCTGAAAGCTCTTCGCACAGAATATTTTTATCAATCTCCATCACTGCCTGAACCAATCTGTCCATTCCTTCTTGTGTATCTCCCGGTCCTGTCATAGCAATCACATAAGACCCGGAAGCCATCTCCATCTCCAAATGATAAGATCTCAGCATTTCCTGAAATCGTTTTCCATTCAAAACTTCCCCATCTGTATTCTTAAGATTTTTTACAGATAATACTATCTTTGACCGGTCAAAATGTTCTGTCTCAATTAATTTTATATTCTTTAACTGCTTCAGTCTCTCTCTTGCTTGCTGCAAACGCTCAACATAAGTATCCATGATTTCTTCCCTGCGCTCATCCATTGCCCGGACACACTCATCAATGGATGCCATTAAAATATAAGAAGGACTGCTGGATTGAAGCATATGCAAATAATTTCTTATCCTTTCACGATCAACATATCTCCCATTTATATGAAGCAGTGCTGTCTGAGTTAAAGACGGAAGTGTCTTGTGAAGACTGTGGATCACCACATCAGCCCCCCGTGTATTCGCATTTTGCGGAAAATAGGAATGAAATCCAAAATGTGCACCATGCGCTTCATCGACGATCAGCGGAATCTTATATTCATGCACGATTTCCGCAATTGCTTCAATATCCGACACAACTCCTTCATAAGTCGGTGAAACAATGACAATCGCCTGAATATCTTCATATTCTTCAAGTAACTTCTTTATCTGGTCTACATGGATCTCACCATTAAGATCTGTCTCTTCCGAAAACTCCGGATAAATATATACTGGGCGTAATTCATTTATATATACCGCATTGTATACCGATTTATGACAATTTCTTGCCATCAAGATTCTACCACCACGCTCCGTACATCCCATCATTGCACTCAAAAGTCCGACTGTACTCCCATTAACCAGATAATGCGTCTCTTCCGCATGAAATACTCTGGCTGCATTCTCCTGTAATTCTTTCAACAATCCTTCTGCATGATGAAGATCATCAAATCCATCTATCTCCGTTATATCAATATTATATGGTAACCTGGCTCTCATGAGCTCCATGTTACGCTTATGTCCAGGCATATGAAATGCATAATAATCTGAATTTCCATATGCAGTTAATTTTTCATATAAATATTCCATAATAACCTCTTATTTGTAAAAAGAACCTATCTGAATAATGATAGATTCTCCTGATGCCATATTTTATTTATATAAAGTTAAAAGCAGTAATCATAATAGATTACTGCTTTCTTTCAGTGAGCGTGCGGGGATTCGAACCCCGGACAACTTGATTAAAAGTCAAGTGCTCTACCACCTGAGCTACACGCCCTTAAACACTCGCAGAAGTTATAATATCATAAGTCTTATATAAATGCAAGCACTTTTTTCAGATTTTAAATTTAATATTTAAATGCATCTCGCCACATCGCTACAGGCGATTCTAAATGGCGAGACACAATCTTATTTTCTCAAATCATAGAACTTTCCACTCAGATTTTTCACCTTTACATAAGAAACATGAGCTATAAACATTCTCGAAGTGAATACCGTTTTCCCATGATCACAGAAAATTTCGATGCTAGAACGATCTACCATAACCCGGACAGTCTGTTTCTTCTCTAACTGTTTTGCATAACGGATCGTTCCAAACTTCTCCGCATACACTTCTGTCATATCACTTCTGTTCAGACAATATTCTTCCCCATCTGCACTGAAAGTCAAACAGTTACCATCTTTATTTCCTATTTCTATAGAAAACGCACTTTCTGTATTTCCTTCAAGCTCAAAGGAACATTCTTCAACCTTTATATGCTCTGTAATGCTTCTTTCATTTGCACGAAGTTGCTTTAGCTCTTCTACCGGCTGTTGAACCAACCTTTCTTCCTCGATCCGAATTTCTCTCGGAAGTGTCAACATGTGCGCCCAATTATTCTTATCAGTTGGATATTCGCTCTTAGAATTTCCAAGCCATCCAAATAAGATTCTTCGATGTTTTTCATCCTCATACGATTGAGGCGCATAGAAATCAAATCCCTTATCAAGTTCATACATTTCTGAAAAATGAAATTCTTTTCGTTCTGTATCCAATGGTTTTCCTATCATGTAAACTACGGAGAATACATTTTTATAATCATATTTATTCTCACTTGAAATTCCCATCGGAGAACAAAACAGCACTCCTTTTTGATTCTCTTCATAATAATTTGGACATTCCAACATGTAACCTAACATTGCTTCCTGTCCATTCTGAAGTAATCTCACTCTTCCGGCGTACTCATATGAATCTGCCTGCTTACCTCTGTACAACATCAGAATTCCTTCATGTTCTTTACTTTCTGCTCCTGTCAGCATCCAGTATTCACTGTCCCTTTTCCAGACATATGGATCACGGTAATTCATTGTCGTCTGATCCGGATCCATTTCTACAATCTTTTTCCGGTCTGTCAGTTTCTCACCATCAAATCTGGCATAACAGGTACATGGGATCATCTCTTCATTTTCAATTCCTGTATAGAAAACATGTACTTTTTCTCCCTCTTTTAATGCCATACCTGTATAACACCCGTAAGAGTCTGATTCTGTATCCGGGTACATTGCCACACCATGATCTTCATAATAAATAAAATCTTTTGTTGTCAAATGATACCAGTGTTTCAACCCATGTACCGGTCCGGCCGGAAACCATTGGTAAAAAATATGATGTATCCCATTAATCTCACACAGCCCATTCGGATCATTCATCAGACCGCATTTCGGTGCAATGTGCCATACCGGATAATACGGATCTTTCCTGGTTGTCTCCTGTATCCGTTGAAAATATTCAGCCGGCATATCCGTAATTCGAATATGCCGGTTCTGATGATTTGAAAAATCATACTGAAACATAAATTTACTCCTTTATACTGTTTCTGGATTCTTCTTCATAATCAGCCATGTGCCTGCAAATGCAACTCCTACAGAAAGCAGTAATACAATAATATACTCAATCATTCCTCCCTGAAGGTAAAGCAGCATACCAGGGATCATAGACGCTCCGGTTCCCTTTGCACACAAACCAACGATTGCTGCGAATCCACCACCTACAGCACCTCCAAGACATCCCATGAAGAATGGCTTAAGTCTTGGGAATGTAAGACCATACATAACAGGTTCGGAAATTCCGAATAATGCCGGGATCAGAGCTGGAATCATATTAGCTCTCTTCTGCTTATTCTTCTGCATCATGACAATTGCAAGTCCTGCTCCAAGCTGTCCTGCGATTGCTGCAGATCCCATTGGGTTAATATAATCTACACCAGTCTCTGTAAAAATACTTACAATAATCGGTGTTACTGTATGATGCATACCTACAGAACAGAGAATCTGAATCAGTCCTCCATAAGCGATTCCTCCAATTCCAAATGGAAGTTTCAGCATCATAAGGATCAGATCTGTCATTCCTTTTTCAATTCCTGAAAGAACCGGTCCTACAACAAAGAGTCCTGCCAAAAGTGAAACAAGTAAAGTAAGGAATGGTACAAGCAGCATGTCTAAGATATCCGGAATCACCTGATGTAACTTCTTCTCCAGTTTTGCTGCAAAGAATCCCATGAATAATGCAGGAATTACAGAACTCTGATAACCTGTAATATTTAAATGCAACGGTCCAAAGACAAAACTTAACGGATCAGCAACTCCATTTACCACATCCCATTTATTTGGAAGAGTTGGTGATACAAGCATCAGCCCAAGTACAATACCGAGGATCGGTGAGCCACCGAACTTCTTGCATGCAGACCATGCAACTAATACTGGAATAAATGTGTATGCTGTGTCTGTTAATACAGAAAATACTGTGTCAAAAGATGGTGATAACTCAATTCCAAATCCATTTACAAGAAGACTTCTTACTCCCATCAGAATACCTGTTGCAAGAAGTACGGGAATGATAGGAATAAAAATATCAGAAATCATCTTTGTTGCACTCTGGAAAGATAATTTTTCCTTCTCCCCATTTTCTGTTACTTCAGCATCTCCAGCTGTCACTCCTGCCAGTTTCTGAAACTCAGCACAAACTTTATTCACAAATCCAGTTCCAAGAATCACCTGATGCTGGCCACTCTTTGAGAAATAACCTGCTACTCCCTGAATCTCTTTCATCCCCTCTTCATCAATAACAGATGCATCCTTTACTTCCACGCGAAGCCTGGTTGCACAATGTGTCGCACTGATTACATTTTCTTTTCCGCCAAATGCTTTCAGAATTTCCTGCGCTGTCTTTACAGGATCTTTTTTCATCTCTCATTACCTCCTATTTGTGCTATTATAACATATATCGTTTTTATCAAATCGATTCGATATGTTTGTTTTTTATAGTGGCCTTGGAATATTTCCTATCAGCCACTGTTATTTTTGTTTATCGAATCGTTTCGATATCTGTTGATTATAATAGATCATTACCATTTCGCTGTCAATGAATTTAATCAATTCTTTTTGTTTTCTGTATTTTTCAACAAATTAAAGTTGTGATATTTGGTAAAAAGTAACATGTAATTTAACATGTTTCACCACTTTGGACTGTCACGCCAAAAATAGATTCAACTTCTTCAATTTTTTTCCCTTCAATTTGCGAGATGATCATGGACACTAATTTTTGAGCCATTTCTTCAATTGGCTGAACAATCGCAGTCAGAATTTCCGGTCCGATTTTTGTAATATACGTTCCATCAATCGCAACTATGCTGAGATCCTCTGGAACTTTTCTTCCTCGTAACTGCGCTTCTCTCAGACAGGCAGCCGCAGCCATATCAACACCAAGAATTCCATCCATATCATTACATGTCTCAAATGCACGAACTGCAGCATCCTGATACTTTTCAGTAGTAAATGTATTATATCCAACAGAAATATCTACAACTTCACAACCTTTCTTCTGAAGTATTTCGCGGAATACCTTCTCCTTTTCATCCTCATAGTTCTTAATCGTATGAGAACTTACAAGCTGTACAACTTTCTTTCTGCTTTTCTCCAGAAAAAGCGATGCTGCTTTCTCCGCCACCTGTTTCTTATCTACATGAACAGTCGGAATATAATCCGCCAAATAGCAGTCAATTGTTACGATTGGCCTGTCAATCTTAAGATATCTCTCCTTCTTCAGTGAATGAGCTCCCATAATCACGCCATCCATAGTTCTACGATCCAGCATCTGAAGGTAAGCCTCTTCTACATCTTCACGCCCGGCTGTTCCACAAACCAATGCCTTATATCCTCTGGAATACAATTCCTTTTCAGCATATTTAATAAACGTACTGAAAAAGGGATGTGCAATATCTGGAACAATAATTCCTACAATTCCTGATTTCTGCATCTTCAGATTGCGACCAAGCTCACTTGGAATGTAATTCAGTTCCTTCATCGCTTTCTCAATCTTTTTTCTTGTCTCCTCAGAAACATATCCTTTATTATTACACACAAGTGAAACAGTGCTTCTTGATACTCCAGCTAATTTTGCTACATCTCCAATGCTTGCCAAATCAATCCCTCCCGATTATCAGATCATAAATCTACAGTTACTATTCTGCATTAGAGTTCTTTCTCTAATAATAAAATATAGAAAAAAGACTGCGGTATACGCAGTCTTTCCGTTTACATAAAATAAAAATGCCCAGAACCGGAATCGAACCAGTGACACGAGGATTTTCAGTCCTCTGCTCTACCAACTGAGCTATCTGGGCATAGACTATAAAAGTCTGAGTTGCGGGAGCAGGATTTGAACCTGCGACCTTCGGTTATGAGCCCGACGAGCTTCCAGACTGCTCCATCCCGCGATATTAAATTAATTTCTCAAAAGAGAAAAGCCGATGATCGGACTCGAACCGATAACCTGCTGATTACAAATCAGCTGCTCTGCCAATTGAGCCACATCGCTTATAACCTTTCGGTTAATGGATGGAGGTGGATTCGAACCACCGAAGCAATTTGCAGCAGATTTACAGTCTGTCCCCTTTGGCCACTCGGGAATCCATCCATGTTAAGTGGGACCTACAGGGCTCGAACCTGTGACCCTCTGCTTGTAAGGCAGATGCTCTCCCAGCTGAGCTAAGATCCCACATAACGACCCAGAAGAGACTCGAACTCTCGACCTCCGCCGTGACAGGGCGGCGCTCTAACCAACTGAGCCACTGGGCCATTCTTCAATTTTCAGAAGGCTATGTACCTTCAAAACTACATACAGTTAAAACCAACATCATCATCCAAACCTATCACTGCTTTGGTTATGCCCTCGACCTATTAGTAACAGTCAGCTCCATGTGTTACCACACTTCCACCTCTGCCCTATCTACCTCGTCGTCTTCAAGGGGTCTT